>JBIKJX010000256.1:0-3585 GCA_044360785.1 Limnohabitans sp. | reverse complement strand
TTGCAATTTGAGCGGGCAATGCAGCCAACAGCGCTGCTTCACGTTCAGAAGGGGCGCGCGTTTCCAATGCATCCAGGTGCGTGTTCATGAAAATCCTTTGAATGTTTTTGGAAAATTAAGCCAACCAACGCTTGCGTCGCTTGTAACTCTTTACGTCTTTAAAGCTCTTGCGCTCGCCGCCGCCCATGCCCAGATAAAACTCTTTGACGTCTTCATTGGTCCGCAACTCTTCGGCCAAACCGTCCATCACGATGCGACCCGACTCCATGATGTAGCCGTAATCCGAGTACTTGAGCGCCATGTTGGTGTTTTGTTCTGCAATCAAGAACGTGACCTTTTCCTTCTCGTTCAAGTCTTTGACAATGTTGAACACCTCCTCCACGATCTGCGGCGCCAAGCCCATAGAAGGTTCATCTAAAAGCATGACGCTAGGGTTGGTCATCAAGGCACGGCCAATGGCGCACATTTGCTGCTCACCACCTGAGGTGTAGGCGGCTTGCGATGTGCGGCGAGTTTTCAAACGAGGGAAATAGTTGTAAACCTTTTCAAGGTTGGCAGCAATCTCGCCTTTGTCAGTGCGGGTGTAACTGCCCGTCATGAGATTTTCTTCAATGGTGAGGTGGGCAAAGCAGTGCCGACCTTCCATGACCTGAACCACGCCACGGTTGACCAAGTCGGCGGGAGTCAGGTTCTCGATGCGTTCACCGCGCAATTCAATGCTGCCCTTGGTGACGTCGCCGCGCTCGCCTTTGAGCAAGTTGGAGATGGCACGGAGAGTGGTTGTTTTGCCTGCACCGTTGCCACCCAAAATGGCCACAATGCCTTGTTCCGGAACCTGCAAGGACACGCCCTTGAGCACCAAGATCACGTGGTTGTAGATGACCTCGATGCCGTTGACATTCAAAACTATTTTTTTCTCGCTCATGGACTTTGCCCCTTTGACCAAATGAAAACTTCGCATGGAGATCGAAGCTTTCATTTGGCAACTGCCGAAGCAGTTACCAAACTTTTTAATCGGCAACTGCCGAAGCAGTTACCGAAACTCGCCTTTCAGCAAGTTGCGTCTGATTAAGACTGGCAGTCAGCCGGTGTGCGGCGTGTCAGTTTTTTCTCAGCAGCGTATTTGTCAGCAGCGGCTTTCACCATAGGCTTGATGATTTGTTCATCAGCCTGGTACCAGTCGCTTGAGAATTCCCACTTGGTGCCGTTCCATGTGTGGATACGGGCCCAGTTGGCACCCATGTGGTCAGCGCAAGACGTAGAGATGGGACGCAACACGCCCTTGAAGCCCAATGCATCCAATTTGGCTTGTGTCAGGTTCAAGTTCTCATAACCCCAACGCGCTTGCTCACCGGTCATGACTTTGCCCTTGCCGTATTTTTCTTGGGCTTGACGAACGCCTTCAACGGCAAACATGGCGCTGAACAAACCGCGCATGTAAAGCACTTCACCGACTTCGTCCTTAGGACCTGTGCCTTGGCCTTTGGCGTGCAATTTCTCCAACACTTCTTTCACAACGGCAGAACCTTTTTCGGTACCGTGTTGCATCGTGATGGCGTTGTAACCCTTCGCGCCCATGCCAACGTCTTTGACATCTGGCTCAGCACCTGCCCACCACACGCCATAAATTTGCTCACGTGGGTAACCAGTGGCTTGCGCTTCTTTGAGCAAGGTGGAGTTCATCACACCCCAACCCCAGTTCACAACGTAATCTGGGCGATCGCGGCGAATTTGGAGCCAAGTTGACTTTTGCTCAACACCAGGGTGTGTCACAGGCAGCAAGCTCAGCTTGAAACCGTGCATGGCTGCGCGCTCTTGCAAAATTGGGATGGCTTCTTTGCCGAAGGGACTGTCGTGATACACCAAAGCAATGTGCTTGCCTTTGAGTTTGTCAGCGCCGCCAGCTTTTTTGGCAATGTCTTGGATGATGACGTCGCCAGCCACCCAGTAAGTGCCAGCCAAGGGGAAGTTCCACTTGAAGACGCCACCATCAGCGGATTCGCTGCGGCCATAGCCTGCTGTGATCAATGGGATTTTGTCGCCAGGTGCTTTTTCTGTCAGGGCAAAGGTGATGCCTGTTGACAAAGGCTGGAACACTGTGGCGCCACCGTTCTTGCCTTTGAGGCGCTCATAGCACTCCACGCCGCGGTCTGTGGCATAGCCTGTTTCGCATTCTTCGAAACTGGCTTTCACGCCATTGATACCGCCGCGGGCGTTGACCAGCTTGAGGTAGTCAACGTAGCCATTGGCAAAAGGTACGCCATTGGGCGCGTAAGCGCCCGTACGGTATACCAACACGGGGAAGAATTGCTCTTTGGTTTGTGCGGTTGCGACAGTGCTAACCAGCGCACTGGAAAGACCTGCAGCAGCCACAGTAACGGCGAGAGCGAGTTGACGAAGCTTCATGGTTGTCTCCTGTAAAAAGTAAAAGTGTGAAGCACTACGGAAAAAATCAGTGAGGGAAAGGCCAGAGGCGAAGCTTTTGCTTTGCAACGGACCACAATTTTGCCAAGCCATGTGGCTCAACAATCAAGAACCAAACAATCAAGGCACCAAAAATCATGAACTCAGTATGAGAGATGGCTGCGGTTGAAATGGTGGCACCAAAGATAGCGCCCACCCAAGGCAAAAACTGGTTCAAAAAGATGGGCAATACAACAATGAAAGCGGCACCAAAGAAGCTGCCCATGATGGAGCCCATGCCGCCGATGATGACCATGAACAACAACTGAAATGAGCGATCAATCGAAAACGCTGCGGGTTCCCATGAGCCCAAGTGCACAAAGCCCCACAAAGCACCTGCCACGCCCACAATGAAAGAGCTGACAGCAAACGCACTCAGCTTGGCATACATGGGGCGAATGCCAATAACGGCGGCTGCAACGTCCATGTCGCGAATGGCCATCCACTCACGGCCAATGGCCGAGCGCACCAGGTTTTTGGCAAGCAAAGCAAAGACCACCAAAAATGCCAAGCAGAACAGGTATTTTTCGACAGGTGTTTGAATGGCCATGCCAAAGACATTCAAGTTGGAAACCGACACAGAACCTGAAGCTGTGTTGTTGGTAAACCAGCCCACACGCAAAAACGCCCAATCGCAAAAGAATTGTGCAGCCAGTGTGGCAACGGCCAAGTAAAGGCCTTTAACACGCAAGCTAGGAATGCCAAAAAAGATACCCACCAAGGTGGCAAAGAAACCGCCACTCAACAGCGCAAGGATCAAGGGCATGCCTTCAATGCGAATGTAGGTGTTGTAGGCCATGTAGGCGCCCACCGCCATGAAAGCGCCAGAGCCCAATGAAATTTGACCACAATAACCGACCAAGATGTTGACGCCCAAGGCCGCCAAAGACAAGATCAAGAAAGGAATCAAGATGGCCCTGAACATGTACTCGTCGACCAAGAAGGGCACGCCAATAAAAGCAAATGCAATCAAGGCCAGAATAGCCCAGCGATCTTGCGCGATGGCAAAAATTTGCTGATCGCTGCGGTAAGACGTTTTGAATTGACCGTTTTCTCTGTAAAACATGTTGATTTTCCTTAGACGCGATCAATGATTTTTTCGCCAAACAAACCCTGTGGTCG
>JBIKJX010000254.1:0-3586 GCA_044360785.1 Limnohabitans sp. | reverse complement strand
ACGACCTAAATCGGTCAGCAGTTGGCTGGTGACTTCGTTCACGTTGGTGCCATTCAATCCCATCTTGCGCCACCAGATGCCCAGGCCATTGACCACACCGGGACGAGCTCGCGTGGTCACGTCTGCTTTGCAATGGTACTCACCGCGGTCGTTGAATACTTTCACGGTATCGCCAGTGGCGATATCACGTGCCGCAGCATCTTGGGCACAAATTTCTAGCAAGGGTTCTTTCTCGATGGCGCGCAAACTTTCGACATTCACAAACGATGAGTTCAGGAAATTGCGCGCAGGTGGCGAGATCATGGCCAAAGGATAGCGATGGCCCGCTTCAGGCACTTCGTAATTGGGAATATGGTCTGGTAAGGGGTCTAAGCCTTGTGCGGCCAATCGATCACTGACAAATTCGCAGCGGCCTGAGGGGGTTGCAAATCCGCCTTCAGCAAAGGGTGCGTCGGCGACAGGCATGGACACAAAGCCGACATCCAACAAGGTTTGAAAATTGACTTTCGCGCCCACGGCGGTGCGGCACATGCTCAAATCATCTTCGCTAAAACAAGGCTCGGTATAGCCCATGGCTTTGGCCAGCAAGCGGAAAATTTCACTGTTGGATTTGGCTTGCCCCACAGGTTCAATGGCGGGTCGGTTCAGCAACAAATCGGTGTGGCCATAACTGCCTTGCACATCCCAATGTTCCAACTGCGTGGTGGCTGGCAACACGTAGTCGGCATAGTCGGCGGTATCGGTCTGGAAGTGTTCCATGACCACCGTGAACAAATCTTCACGGGCAAAGCCTTGCACCACTTTGCCCGACTGCGGTGCAATGGCCACGGGGTTGCTGTTGTAGACCAACAAAGCTTTAACTGCAGGCCCCCATGCCACATCGCCCGAATGATTCAAGTCGTTGCCAATGGTGGCCATGTTGAGCATGCGAGGGCGGCGAGCACCCAACAAATCGGGGCGGTGCAAGTCTTGTTTGTTGACGTTGAAATTGCTGGAGCTGCTGAGCAACAAACCGCCTGCCTTGTCACGCCAAGCGCCAGTTAAGGCGGGCAGGCAGGCAATGGCGCGGACCGCGTTGGCGCCGCCCTTCACGCGTTGCATGCCATAGTTCAAGCGAATGGCCGCTTTGGGGGTGGTGCCCCAATCTTTGGCCAATGACTGAATCAGTGCTTCATCGACACCACACACTTCAGCTGCGCGCGCCAAAGTCCAAGTCATGGCGCGTTCGCGCAGGGCATCCCAGCCCAAGGTGTATTTGTCAATGTAATCTTGGTCTAGCCATTGGTTCACCACCAATTCGCGCATGATGGCAAAGGCCAACGACGCGTCGGTGCCAGGCTTGATGGGCAAGTGGACATGGCATTTTTCGGCGGTTTCGCTATGGCGCGGATCGATGCAAATCAATTTGGCACCATTGCGTTTGGCTTCTTGTGCGCGGCGCCAAAAGTGCACATTGCTGGTGATGGAGTTGCTACCCCAAATCACGATCAATTTGGATTCAGAAAAAAATTCGGTCTTCATACCGAACTTACCGCCCAGGGTATAGACCAAGCCCTCTCCGCCTGCTGAGGCGCAAATGGTGCGGTCTAGCAGTGACGCGCCCATTTTGTGAAAAAACCTGGAGGCCATGGCTTCGCCTTGCACCCAACCCATGGTGCCGGCGTAGCTGTAAGGCAAAACGGCTTCAGGGTTTTCTTTCGCAATGGCTTTCAATTTGGTCGCAATGTCCTGAATGGCCTCGTCCCAAGTGACCTGCTCAAACTGACCTGCGCCTTTAGGGCCAACTCGCTTAAGGGGATGCATCAAGCGGTCGGGGCTGTAAGTGCGTTCCGTGTACCTCGAGACTTTGGTGCACAGCACGCCTTGGGTGTGCTTGTGGTCGGGGTTGCCAAGCACCTTGACGGCACGGCCCTCTTCCACTGTGGTCAATAAAGCACAGGTGTCAGGGCAATCGTGTGGGCACAAACCGCGAACCACGGCATTTTTTTCAAGGACTGAATTGGTCATGGCTTCATTCTAAAAGGGTATTTTTGGGGAATACCCTGAAAATCAATGTCCCCCATGTTCTCAGGGGTTGTAGCGCATCGGCAAGACTCTCGGTAGACTGTCGTTATGAAAATCATTGATTCCATCCTGACGGACGCCGCCAGCATTGCGGCCATTCGCAAAGACATTCACGCGCACCCCGAGTTGTGCTTCCAAGAAGTTCGTACAGCCGATGTCGTGGCAAAGCAACTGACCGATTGGGGCATTCCCATTTTGCGCGGTATGGGAACCACTGGCGTCGTGGGTGTGGTTCATGGCAAAGATGGCGGCGCATGCGGCCGCGGTGTTGGCCTCCGAGCCGACATGGACGCCCTGCCCATGCAAGAGTTCAATACCTTTGCACACGCCAGCAAGCACAAAGGAAAAATGCATGCTTGCGGTCACGACGGTCACACCGCCATGTTGTTGGCCGCCGCTAAGCATTTGTCCAACAACCGCAATTTCGATGGCACGGTTTATTTGATTTTCCAACCCGCCGAAGAAGGGGGTGGCGGTGCACGCGAAATGATCAAAGACGGCATGTTTGAAAAGTGCCCCATGCAAGCCGTGTTTGGCATGCACAACTGGCCAGGTGCGCAAGCCGGCACCTTTGCCGTAAGCCCTGGCCCCGTCATGGCGTCTAGCAACGAATTCAAAATTACCATTCGCGGCAAAGGCAGCCATGCCGCCCTACCCCACAACGGCATTGACCCTGTGCCCGTGGCCTGCCAATTGGTTCAAGCCTTCCAGACCATCATCACGCGCAACAAAAAACCGGTCGATGCGGGCGTTATTTCGGTCACCATGATCAACGCGGGTGAGGCCACCAATGTGGTGCCCGACTTCTGCGTCATTCAAGGCACTGTGCGCACCTTCAGCATTGAAGTTCTCGACATGATTGAATCGCGCATGCGCCAAATTTCAGACAACCTGTGCGCCGCCTTTGACGCCAAACCCGAGTTTCATTTCAACCGGAACTATCCACCCACCATCAACAGCCCAGCTGAAGCCGAATTTGCACGCCAAGTCATGGCAGGCATCGTCGGCCCCGAGAATGTTCAAACGCAAGAGCCCACCATGGGCGCGGAAGACTTCTCGTTCATGCTCCAGGCCAAACCAGGCGCTTACGTGTTCATTGCCAATGGCGACGGCACGCACCGCGAAATGGGCCACGGTGCTGGGCCTTGCACCTTGCACAACCCCAGCTACGACTTCAACGACGACCTGATACCTTTGGGCGGCACCTATTGGGTGGAGTTGGCCACGCAATGGTTGGCCAATCCGACGGCCAAATAACGCTTCGCCTCAACGGCAAATTCTTCCATGCGTATCATCTCCCTTTGGGCACATTGCCCTGAGGGATCATGATGTTGAATCAGCCACGCGTTTTAATTTTGGGCGGCACAGGCTTTGTGGGTCGCCATGTTTGCGAAAAACTCACTCGCCTTGGATGCCGCATGACGGTCATCACACGCCGCGCCAGTCAAGCTGCGGCCATTCAAAGCATGCCCAAAGTGAGGGTGCTAGAAGGTGATGTATTTGATGCCGCGTTTTTAACGCA
>JBIKJX010000253.1:0-3590 GCA_044360785.1 Limnohabitans sp. | reverse complement strand
CCGCGTCTAAAACGGCTTTATGCAAAGGCAGCGATGCCTTGGGCGCGTCTTTGCGTGTGGTTGAAATTTCGAAACTGGTTCGAAGCAATGCCCCCAAGGCTTTGCTCATGTGAACCATCATGCGATTATGAGACGCAACCAACATGCCCGTGTGAAAGTGCATGTCGTGCGTCACATAGTCACCGCCCTCTTCGATGGCCTTTTTCATGCCGAGGAATGCGGCCGTCAAGGCTTGAATATCTGCTTCTGTTGCACGGACAGCCGCCAATCGAACAGCCGCAGGTTCGACCACTTCACGCAGGGCCTGCAGGTCTCTTAAAAATTCGGGCGTCAGTCCGGCTTTAGCCTGCCATGCAATGACGTCTGGATCAAACCAGTTCCATTGCTCCTCAGGCAATACACGCGTCCCCACTTTGGGCCCCGTAAAGATCAGCCCCTTGGCAACCAAAGATTTAACGGACTCCCGAATGACTGTGCGACTGACACCCAACTGCTCACACAAGATGGGTTCAGGCGGCAAGCTGGCCCCCACAGGATACTCTCCTGCAATGATGGCCGCGCCTAAAAAATCAACGGTGTTGCCGTGAACGTTTTTGATCATGCAATCGATGGCTTGGCGTGTGTTTCAGATCACTTCATGCAAGCACTTCAAGCACGGCACTCGGGAACTGGCGTTAGAACAGGTTGGCCGCCTGTGAATGCATCCAAATTGGCCAATGCAAGTGCAGACATTGCTTTGCGTGTTTCAACCGTACCGCTGGCAATGTGAGGTGTGAGCACCACATTGTCTAATTTGCGCAATTCTGCAGGCACATTAGGCTCATCAACAAACACATCCAAGCCAGCACCCGCAATCATTTTCTTTTGAAGCGCTTCAATGAGGGCCGCTTGATCGACCACGGAGCCCCTGGCCACGTTGACCAAAAATCCTTGTGGGCCGAGGGCTTTGAGAACCTCTGCATTGATGAGGTTTTTAGTCCCTGCACCACCAGGCGTGATGATGACTAAAAAATCGACTTCTGCAGCCAAAGCTGCCGGGGTGGCAACGTAGCGATAGTTCACATCCGTGCGAGGATTGCGAGAGGTGTAAGCGATGTCCATGTCGAAGGCGGCAGCGCGCTTGGCAATGGCTTGACCAATGCGGCCCATACCAACCATGCCCAACTTGGCACCGGTTAATTTACGGGTCAGTTGAAACGGGCCATCCAACCAGTCGGCATTGCGCGTGAATTTGTCAGCGGCTGGAATTTTGCGCGCAACGGCCAGTAACAAGCCAAGCGCTAAATCTGCCACATCGTCGTTCAGCACATCGGGTGTATGAGTGACCATGATGCCGCGTTTTTTGGCTGCTGCGACATCGATGCCGTCATAACCCACACCACAAATTGAAATCATTTGCAGGGCTGGAAACAGGGCCATATAGCCCGCGTCAATTTTGGCCTCTCCCCCTCCCACCAAGGCTTTGACGCGACCGAGCACTTGGGGGTCACGGATGTGTTCACGCTCATGAACAACGTATTTCTCTTGCAAACCTGTCATCAGAAAAGGAGGGATGCGTGATGTAACAACAACTTCTGCGCGGGGCAAGGTCATGATGAAGGACTCCAATTAATGAAATACAAATACCAAGGTATGGGGATTGAGGGTTTGCACGAGTATGCAAAACAAGCCAAAAAATCTCAATTGCCTTATCATCATACGATAGTATTTTCGCTTCTGTTCATTCAACCCCTTTTTCCAAAGAAATACCCATGACACAAAGCCCCAAGAAAAAACCCGAAGACCTGCGCAGCCAACAATGGTTTGGCCGCCAAGACCGTGACGGCTTTGCCTACCGCAGTTGGGTCAAAGGAAAAGGCGTGCCTCACGACCAATTCGATGGCCGTCCCGTTATCGGTATTTGCAACACCTTCAGTGAACTCACCCCTTGCAATTCTCACTTTCGCACATTGGCCGAGCAAGTGAAAATTGGCGTGTACGAAGCTGGCGGTTTTCCCCTTGAATTTCCTGTCATGTCCCTGGGCGAAACCCTGTTGCGCCCAACGGCCATGCTGTATCGCAACTTGGCCTCCATGGACGTCGAAGAAAGCATTCGCGGCAATCCCGTCGATGGCGTGGTGCTGTTAATGGGTTGCGACAAAACCACCCCCTCGCTTTTGATGGGTGCCTCAAGTGTTGACTTGCCCACGATCGGTGTGTCAGGTGGCCCTATGCTGAATGGTAAATGGCGAGGTCAAGAATTGGGTTCGGGCACGGGCCTGTGGAGCATGAGCGAGCAAGTGCGTGCTGGCACACTCAAACTTCAAGATTTCTTTGAAGCCGAAAGCTGCATGCACCGCAGCCACGGCCATTGCATGACCATGGGCACTGCCAGCACCATGGCCAGCATGGTGGAAGCATTGGGCATTGGCTTGCCAGGCAATGCCGCCTACCCTGCGGTCGATGGCCGTCGCAATGTTTTAGCCCGTGAAGCAGGCCGTCGCATTGTGGACATGGTTCACCAAGATGTGAAGATTTCTCAAATTCTCACGCGCGAGGCTTTTGAAAATGCAATCTGCACTTTGGCGGCTATCGGTGGCTCTACCAATGCGGTCATTCACTTGGTGGCCATGGCACGTCGTCTCAACATCCACCTCACCATTGACGACTTCGAAAGATTGGGCAGCAACATGCCCAACATTTTGAACCTACAACCCTCAGGCGATCACCTGATGGAAGACTTCTGCTACGCCGGTGGCTTGCCCGTTGTTATGAAAGAGATTCAGCAGTTCTTGCACAATGACATCTTGACCGTGAGCGGCAAGACTGTGGCGGAGAACGTGGCGCATGCAGAAAACTACGACCCTCGCGTGATTAAAACCGTGGCAGCCCCATTCAAAGAAAAGGCTGGCATTGCCATCTTGCGTGGCAATTTGGCACCCCGTGGCGCTGTGATCAAACCTAGCGCAGCCACACCCGCATTGTTGGTGCACACCGGACGCGCTGTGGTGTTTGAAGACAGCGACGATTTCCACAAACGCATTGACGATGAATCGTTGGATGTCGACGAAAACTGCATCTTGGTTTTGAAAAACTGTGGCCCCAAAGGCTACCCCGGCATGGCAGAAGTCGGCAACATGCCGTTGCCACCCAAAGTTTTGCGCAAGGGCATCACGGACATGGTGCGCATCAGCGATGCGCGCATGAGCGGTACCGCCTACGGCACAGTGGTGTTGCACACCACACCCGAAGCAGCAGACGGCGGCCCCTTGGCTGTGGTTCAAAATGGCGACATGATTGAACTCAACGTCCCCGAGCGCAGAATGCAATTACTGATCAGTGACGATGAATTGAAGGCGCGCTTGGCCAAATGGGTTCGCCCAGAGCCACCGCTCAAGTCAGGCTACTGGAAGCTGTATGTTGATACTGTGCTTCAGGCCGATGAAGGCTGCGACCTTGATTTCTTGGTCGGCAAGCGCGGCGCCTTTGTGCCCAAAGACAACCATTGATCTTCATTTTTAGAAAGCATTCATCATGAAATTACTCGTTACTGGTGGCGCAGGATTTTTGGGCGCACGCTTAGCCCGCGAAATTCTGAAAAAAGGAGAACT
>JBIKJX010000252.1:0-3600 GCA_044360785.1 Limnohabitans sp. | reverse complement strand
TTCAAAAGGTGGACTTCGTCGATGACCTGCATTGCCACCATGTACCCCAGTAAATGCTCGCCCGCTTCCAATTTAAAAGTAGCATTACCGGCTTTCAATGCGTCCTTGAAGTTGCCCATCGTCCAAGGGTGGCTGTAGGCCGTTTGCTCAACGGCTGAAACCCTAGCCAAATCCACCTCTGTCATGACTGACAACTGCACATTCAAGTCGGGTGCCGCGTCTTGTTTGAAATGGTCAGGCCAGCGCATCGATCAAAAAAATTAAAGTTGCGTGTGTCGAAAGTTAAGCATTCAATTTGGAAGCCTTGATGGCTTCACGTTCAGCTGTTGTTTGGGCTACTTTGTCGCGAATGTAGAGGGGCAGAACCGCATCGGGTGCAATCGCTTGTCCTCGCGCCCATTGAACGGGTGCCAGTCGAAGCAAGGCCAACGCATGGGGCACTGCAGAGGCACACAAGACGGATTCAGGCGCATTGAATAGCCCCAAGGAATGGAGACGTTCTTTGTACACATCCAACCCATTGCCAGCAAAGACGCAACAGCGCTGGGGCAAATTGTGAAGCGCATCCAGCATGGCCTCTGGCGGCCCCACCTGCAAGGGCAACACTGACTGCCACTCGTTTGTTTCTGTCGACCATTGGTAGGCACCTGCATACACCTCACTCATGCGGGCATCTACAAGCACACCCACAGGGTGTGTATGGCTGTTCTGTGTTGCGACGGCGTCCAACATTGAGCGTGCTTGTTCGGCAACAGCCATCAACGTATCGATTTGAATGACCTTTAAATGTGCACCCATCGCCAGCCCTTGCGCCACTGAGCAGGCAGTTCTTAAACCCGTGAAAGAGCCAGGTCCGTGGCCAATGACCAATGCGCTTAGATCGTTCAATGAAAGGTCAGCCTGACGCAGCAAATCTTGAATGGTCGGAATCAATTGTGCAGACGCATTGGGGCCACCCGCGCCATGGTGATGCCAAGTTTGTGTGCCTCGGCTGACCGCAA
Organism: Limnohabitans sp.; assembly: GCA_044360785.1. GTDB lineage: Bacteria > Pseudomonadota > Gammaproteobacteria > Burkholderiales > Burkholderiaceae_C > Limnohabitans_A. The sequence continues at coordinate 2,599 of JBIKJX010000252.1, read as the reverse complement.
CCGACATCATCTCGGTGCTGGTTTCAAAGGCTAAAAATTTCAAGGTGTCACTCATGTTTTGACCATCGCTTGGCGAACACCAAACAAAATACCACAGGTGACCAATGCCAAGCCCACCATCAAGTTCCACGACATGGGCTCACCCAAAATAATGACAGCACCCAAGGCTGAAAGGCCCGGCACCAAGGCTGTGATCATGGTCGACTTGACAGGGCCATATGAACGAATCATTTGGGTAAAAGTAATGCCCGAGATGGCCACCGAACCCACCCCCTGAAAAGAGACTTGCAACAAAATCTCTGTCCATGACGCTTGAGAAAAATGACTGGGCAAAATATTCAACAGCACCAGCAAAGTGAAGAGCGGGATAAAGCAAACGAATGCGAAGGCAGTGATGGCCATCGTAGCCTTGACAGCGTCCAAGCCAAAACGTCTGACGGTGACGCTGTAAGCAGACCAACAAATGGATGCGCACACAAACAGCAAGTCGCCAATCCAGACATCGCCTCCCTCAAAAGCCTTCAGTAAGCTGGCACCGCCCACCAACACATCGCCGGTCAAAATGAGGCCCAAACCAATGGCCCGGTGCACACCTATTTGCTCGCGCAAAAACAACCACATCAACAAGGTGGTCCACAGGGGCAAGCTGCCAGGCATCAAAACTGAGGCATGCCCTGCCGGCGCAAAAAAGAAACCGATGTACACCAACAAGGCAAACATCAGGCCGCCTAAAAATCCTGCTTGCACCGTCTGACGAAGTGGCAAGGGCGACAAACCAAACAAGGAGCCGACTTGTTCACCCTTTTGCCTTTGTTCGCGCATCATCCACCAAGCCCATGGCAGCAATACCAGGCTGGCACCCACAATGCGCGTAAAGGCAATGTCGAGCGGCAATAGCACATGCGAGGACGAGGCACGCCCCACAATGATGAATGACGTCCAAAGAAGAACTGTGATGACCGCCGACAGGCGACCGATGTTTTGAGGAGATAAAACCATAGGCCAATGATACGACTTGTGCTTCGCACGGGCTCTCAGAGGCGGCTAGACTTGGCGCATGGTCAAATTTTCGAAATTGATATCCAGTCATATGGGGCTGATCTTGCTGCTGGCTTGCCAGCCTGCCGCTGTGATGGCATCAGGCAAAAGCAAAGTTCCCGCAACCGTTGTGTCCGCGCTCAAACAGGCCAACGTGCCTTTGAATGCCGTCAGTATTTTGATCACCCCCCTGGCGGCAGACAGTCAAAACACGTCCAGCGTGAAGGCGCGCTTGTCGCACCGTGCCCATGTTGAGATGAATCCCGCATCGGTCATGAAGCTGATTACCACTTCGGCGGGCTTGTCCATCTTGGGCGCCGACTTTACTTGGCGCAATCGGATCTGGGTCGATGGCCCCGTTGTGGATGGCGTATTGCTAGGCAACCTGTACATCAAGGGCAGCGGCGACCCCAAATTGGTACTAGAACGCCTTCAAAGCTTGCTGCAAGACATCATGTCCAAAGGCATCAAAGAGGTCAGGGGTGACATCATTTTGGACGGCAGTGTGTTTGACCTGCCACCCAAAAGCCCCGCCAGCTTTGACGATGAGCCCCTGCGCCCCTACAACGTGGCGCCCCATGGTCTCCTGCTGAACTTCAATGCCATGTTGTTCAAGTTTTCTCCCGATCCAGCCCTTGGCATTGCCAAGATTGAAGGCGAGCCGCCCTTGGCCAATGTGCAATGGCCCACCAGCGTCGCTTTGGCTTCAGGGCCATGCCAAGATTGGCGAACCCAATTGCGCGCCGATTTTTCACAAGCTGAGAGCATTCGATTCCAAGGCGCATACATTGCCTCATGTGGTGAGCAAAAGTGGCCTGTGGCCTATGTCCAGCCCAACACCTTTGCACCGCGCATGGTGCAAGCCATGTGGGCCCTGGCTGGCGGCAAACTGAAAGGTCAAGTTCGGGCTGGCTTCACACCTGTGCAAGCCAAGCTTTGGCATGATGCGCCCTCACTGCCCCTGTCTGACATCGTGGCTGACATCAACAAGTTTTCCAACAACGTGATGGCGCAGCAACTGTTTCTGACCCTGTCGAGTCAAAAAGCACCTGGTAACTTCGAGGCATCCCGGCAAATTGTGTTGCGTTGGTGGCAACAAAATTTGCCCAAGCAAACATTGCCTGTGATTGACAATGGCTCTGGTCTTTCGCGTGATGAACGAAGCAATGCTCAGGCCCTGAGCGAGTTGTTGCAATGGGCGGCCAACAGTCCATTTTCTGCAGCACTGCAAAATTCCTTGGCAATAGCTGGCGTCGATGGCACCGTATCTAGGCTCAAAGATCGAGCGCCAAACTCCGTGGCCATTGGCCGTGCCAAATTAAAGTCTGGCAGTTTGCGTGATGTTGCCTCGCTGGCGGGGTATGTGGAGGGCTTAAGCGGCCAGCGCTATGTGTTTGTGGTGTTAATCAATCACCCCAATGCCAATGCCGCCCGTACAGCGTTTGACAAACTGTTGGAGTGGACCGTGGAGGATCAGAAAAAGTCTTAGGTCAGACTGGTAGTAACCCCATGGCTCTAAGCCTCACCTGTGCTGTAGATTGTCTACAAAAGAACGGGCGTT
>JBIKJX010000251.1:0-3614 GCA_044360785.1 Limnohabitans sp. | reverse complement strand
CGTGTCGACCCTGATGGAAAAAGCCAAACAACGCGGTGACCAACAACTTGTTTTGCATGCCCAATGCAGTGCCGAAGGCTTTTATCGCCGTCTTGGCTTCACAGCACACGGCGAAATTTTTCAAGATGCAGGCATTGACCACATCGAGATGCAAATCTCACTGGTTTAAATGTCTTCCAGCAGCGCGTAGGGCAGGGCGTGAACATTCAGTTCAGGGCCTTGTCCGCTGCCCGAGTGAAGCGACTGGGCAGTTGCCGATGTTTGCATCGACACAATTCCCCAATAAGACACGGGGGTAGGTGAGCCACTTGGACAGTACTCGGCTGCACTGGCCACCATGCCACAAGCTTGAGTCTCGTCCTCTGTTGAGAAAATTTCTTGGCCGACGCTTAGCGGCGCAAGACTCGACACCACGTAGGCACGTCTTTTCAAAGTGCCTCTAAACTGGCTTCGGGCAACCACCTCTTGGCCTGGATAGCAGCCTTTTTTGAAGCTCACGCCGTCCACCGACTCGTAATTGAGCATTTGAGGCACAAAGGCTTCAGATGTGAGATCTTGAACCATGCTGATGCCCGAGAGAACTTCGGACAATTGCCAAGTTTCTAGGCTCAACACTTCTAAGTTAGCCTTCGTCAGTTCAACGGGTAAGTTCTCGGATTGTTTTGTAATCAGCAATGCGCGCGGTACCGCGCCTTGGTGCGCGATGGCGGGGTAGAGTTGGACCCAATGAGCTTCTGGCTCACTCAAAGCCAAGACCTTCCAAGGCGCTTGGTTTGCGGCTGCTGGAAATGCTGTTGACAACCCATCGCCCAACAGCCCGGTCAAACGGTAAGCGTCTGTTGCATCGATCAGCTTAACTTTGGCTCGCATGACAAACATCGACAACCGTTTCAATATGCTGGCCATCAAACTGGCATGGCAGACCAAGATGAATTTTTCTGGGCTGAGTTTCAAGACCCAGAAACTGGCCATCAGACGACCTTTGGCAGAACAATAGCCTGCCAATCGGGCCTGACCCACAGCCAAAAGCAATACATCGTGCGTGAGTTGCCCTTGTAAAAAACTGGCTGCATCTGCGCCGTCAGCTTGGATCACCCCCAGTGGGAGGTTTGTCACCATGCCAGCAGGATTGAAATTAGGAAGTTGTTCATTTGTGTGCATCCGTGAATTATGATCTCCTCTGAAAAACCCAAAGGAATTTAGGCTTGAGTCGCCCCAAAAAAACCACCAAAAGAACTGCTGCTTCACGGGGAAAAACATCCTGGCGCGGTTTTTGGGTCCTTTCGACCCTGTTGGTACTGGCTTCATTGATCGCCAGTTTGGCCTGGCTTCAAATGCCCATGGGCTTCAAAGCCGGCATTCCTTCAAGCGCATCGTCTCCTCAATTAGAAGTTCTAGACCTCACCATTGAACCTGGCACCACACCAAAGGGCGTCGCGCAGGCCATCGCCGATGCAGGTTCGGATGTCTCACCCGACTTGTTGTGGCTCTGGTTTCGAGTTTCAGGGCAAGCACGAGGTATCAAAGCGGGTAGCTACGAAATCACCACCGAAATGAGTCCTAAATCGGTGCTGACCATGCTGGTGCGTGGCGAAGAGACGCTCAAAAATATCACCTTGGTCGAAGGTTGGACTTTCAAACAATTTAGACAAGCCTTGGCCAAAGCAGACAACCTCAAGTTGACGACGCAAAACCTCAGCGATCAGGACATCATGGCGCAATTGGGCAGGCCCGACCAGCACCCTGAAGGGCGCTTTTATCCGGACACTTACACCTATGCCAAGGGCGCCACAGATTTGTCTGTGATGAAACGGGCCCTCAAATCGATGGACCAACACCTGAATCAAATTTGGTCTCAGCAAAAGAATAGGACGGTCCTCAAAAGCCCAGACGAATTGCTCATTTTGGCGAGCATTGTTGAGAAAGAAACGGGACGAGCCAGTGATCGCCCCTTGATTTCTGCAGTTTTTCACAACCGCTTAAAAATGGGCATGCGATTGCAAACGGACCCTACTGTGATCTATGGCATGGGAAGTTCGTTTGATGGCAATTTAAGGAAAGCCGATTTAAAAACCGACACGCCCTACAACACCTACACTCGGGCTGGCTTACCCCCTACACCTATCGCCATGCCAGGCAAGGCGGCCATGCTTGCAGCCTTAGAACCAGCAAGCGCCAATGCCTTGTATTTTGTCGCGCGAGGCGATGGCACCAGTTATTTCAGTCAGTCTCTGAATGAGCACAATCAGGCTGTCAACAAATATCAACGCGGCTTGGCTGCAAAGGAAAAATGAAACCATGAATCGACCTTGGTTTATCTCTTTTGAAGGCATCGATGGTGCGGGCAAATCAACGCACATTGAAGGACTGGCAAACTGGTTCAAGGCCCGAGGACACACGGTCACATTGACACGTGAACCAGGCGGCACACCGCTGGCCGAAAAATTCAGAACTTTGGCACTGCATGAAAGCATGGACCCATTGACCGAAGCTTTGTTGATGTTTGCCGCTCGACGGGAACATTTGAATCATGTCATTGAGCCGGCATTGGCCCGCGGAGAGGTGGTCCTTTGCGATCGATTTACAGACGCTACATTTGCCTATCAAGGTGGTGGCAGGGGATTTGATTGGAAAGTGCTTCAAGGGCTTGAGGCCATGGTTCAAAAAGTTGAAGCAACCCCACTTCGTCAACCCGATCTCACCATTTGGTTTGACCTGTCGCCTGAGGTGGCTGCTGAACGTCTCTCGACTGCTCGCGTACCCGATAAATTTGAATCTCAACCCATTTCATTTTTTCAACAAGTGCGTGCGGGTTATGCGCAACGGATGAATGAAATGCCAACCCGTTTTGCCCAAATTTCTGCCGATCAAACGCGCGACGCGGTTTGGCAGGATGTTGTCAAAGCCATTGAAAAAACATATCAAGCATGACAAACATGGCGCCCTGGATCCATCGACAAAGTCTAGACTTGCTAGCGCAGCAGGGGCATGCTTGGTTGCTTCAAGGCCCCTCTGGTTTAGGTCAATATGCATTGGGTACAGCCTTGACCAGTGCGTGGCTCTGCGAGTCCGAGCATGCATTGACGCAGGGTGCTTGCGGACAATGTGGCAGTTGCCACGCAATCAGTGTGCACACCCATGCCGATCTGTTTGTCCTCATGCCAGAAACTGTTTTATTGGACTTGGGCTGGCCACTCAGCGAAAAAGCACAAACAGACATTGACAACAAAACGCGCAAACCCAGCAAAGAAATTCGCATTGACGCCATGCGAGATGCCATTGAATTTTCTCAAAGAACCAATGCAAGAGGGCGGGGCAAAGCGGTCTTGGTTTACCCTGCAGAACGCATGAACCACGTCACCGCCAATGCGCTGCTTAAAACCCTCGAAGAGCCGCCAGGTGATGTGAAATTTATCTTGGCCTCAGAAGCTGCGCATCAATTGCTGCCCACCATTCGAAGCCGCTGTTTGATTCACACCATGGCTTGGCCAGAAACCAAAGAGGCGCAGCAATGGTTAATCGATCAAGGATTTTCAGCGGAAGAAGCTGCATTTGCACTCAAGACAGCAGGTGGTCGCCCTGAGGAAGTATTTCGCCAAAAAGAATTGGGTCAA
>JBIKJX010000250.1:0-3627 GCA_044360785.1 Limnohabitans sp. | reverse complement strand
AGCGCTGTCGATGCAAGAGCGCATGACCATGTCCAACATGAGCGCAGAGATGGGTTCGCAAGTGGGCTTGATTGCGCCCGATGAAGTGACGCGCGATTGGCTGGCCACCACCGGTGCCAAAGACGTGCAAATTGATGGCTGGCATACCGATGAAGATGCCGACAAGCAAGTTCATGAATTTGACGCTGCCACTTTGGTGCCGCAAGTGGCGGCACCTCACAGCCCAGCCAATACCAAGGCGGCCACCGCCTTTAAAGAGATACCTATTCACGTAGCCTACATTGGTGCGTGCACAGGCGCGAAGTTGGAAGACTTGCGCGCTGCGGCACAAGTTCTGAAAGGTCAAAAACTGCCAGCAGGTGTCCGCCTCATGGTTGCGCCAGCCAGTTTGCAAGATCAAGCACAAGCAGAAAGCGAAGGTGTGATGCAAGCCCTTCGTCAATCGGGTGCAGAAGTATTGCCAACCTCTTGCGGTGCTTGTTCTGGTTATGGCGGCAGCATTCCCGATGGCGCCAATGTGATTGCCACCACAGCACGCAACTTCAAGGGGCGCATGGGTTCGGCCACTGCGCAAGTTTATTTGGCTTCACCTTACACCGTCGCAGCGTCTGCTTTGAGCGGCAGTATTGCCGATCCAAGGGAGGTCTTGGCATGAGCAAGTTGCACAGAGTTTGGAAAGTGGGCGCCGATGTCGACACCGATCAATTGGCACCTGGCGCCTACATGAAACTGGGCATTCATGACATTGCGAAGCATTGCTTAGAAGGCGTTCGGCCCGAGTTTGCTGCAGAAGTCAGGCCGGGCGATGTGCTGGCTGCGGGTCCCAATTTTGGTATTGGTTCCTCCCGTGAACAGGCGGCTGATGCCTTAGTGAAATTGGGTGTGAAGGCCGTCATTGCGCCTTCGTACAGCGGCTTGTATTTTCGGAACGCCTTCAATTTAGGGCTTTTGTTGTTGACCTGCAAAGACGCAGAGTTGTTGCAAGAGGCCGAGCAAATTTCACTCGATTTGGAGCAATGGGCAGTTGTGCGTAGCAACGGACAAAGACTGGCGTGTGATCCTATTCCCGATTTTTTGGTGGCCATGGTGGAAGCTGGTGGTCTACTGCCTCAACTCAAACTGCGTTTGCAACAACAAAGAGCAATACAATGAAAAATCAAAAAGCCCCTCAAATTGTTCGCGCTGAAACCATGCCAGATGGCACGCCAGCGGTGCCTGTTTGTATTGTGGGAGGGGGCTCTTGTGGATTGACTGCGGCCATTGCGCTTCGCAAGGCGGGCATCGATGTGTTGGTACTCGAACGTGATGAATCTGGCACAGGTTCTTCAGCCTTGTCTTCTGGCTTTATCCCAGCCGCCGAAACACGTTTGCAAAAATCTTTGGACATTGAAGACTCACACCAATTGCTGATTGAAGATGTGATGAACAAAGCCCATGGCAATGCCCCTTTGCATTTGGTCAAGGCTTATGTGACCGCCGCCACCGAAGCTATCGATGAATTGGAAAAAATGGGCTTGCCTTTTGAAATTGTCGATGGCTTTTTATACCCAGGCCACACAGTCAGGCGCATGCACACCATGCCTGAAAAAACCGGTGCCACCTTGATGACACGCTTGGCGCAGGTGGCCACCGATTTAGGTGCTGACATTTTGGGTCAATCACTGGTCTCAGAGTTGTGGGTCAATGCGCAAGACGAAGTACTGGGTGTTGGCTATCAAAGACCCGATGGTGCCGTTGAGCATTTGTCTTGTGACTATGTATTGCTGGCCTGCAACGGCTTTGGTGGCAACACCGACATGGTGAAAGAACTTCTACCCGAAATGGCCAATGCAATTTTTGCAGGTCATCAAGGCAACGACGGCACCGCCATTCAGTGGGGACGCCAGTTGGGATTGCAAATGGGCGACCTAGATGCTTACCAAGGTCACGGCTCGTGGGTCACACCCCAAGGTGCGCTCATGACTTGGGCATTCATCATGGAAGGCGGGGTTCAAGTGAACACCTTGGGCAAACGCTTTAACGACGAAACCGGTGGTTATTCAGAAGCTGCTGTTCATGTGTTGAGCCAACCTGGCAGCATCGCGTGGAATATTTTTGATGCGCCTTTGCTTGAGCTTCTTCGCAAGTTCCCAGATTTCCGAGATGCCGAACAGGCAGGTGCATTGCGAATAGCCAGGGATGTCAACGGCTTAGCAGCCATTGTGGGATGTGACCCCGCCACTTTAGAGGCCACCTTGGATGAAGTTCGCGCGGGTCACACCGACGGTATGGGCAGAACCTTCACACGCGCCTTGCAGTCGCCTTATCACGCCATCAAAGTCACCGGCGCCTTGTTTCATACCCAAGGTGGATTGGAAGTGGATGCGCAATGCCGCGTTGTCAAAACCAACGGCCAAGTCTTGAACAATCTGTATGCCGCTGGCGGTGCCGCTCGAGGTGTTTCTGGTCGTGGCGCAGATGGTTATTTGGCGGGCAATGGTTTGTTAAGCGCAGTCGGCGGTGGTTGGCTGGCCGCCCAAGACATTGCGCAAAAATTGCACGCAGCTTAAAGCGCGTAGGCAAGCCGTATTTTCGATTGATACCCATTCCTAGGAAAACTCACATGTCTTTGGCTCAACGTTTGCAACAACCCAGCGCCTTGCTCGCCCCCGGAATTTACGATGCGCTGACCGCACTCATTGCCGAGCAAGCTGGCTTTGAAGCCTTGTATTTGTCGGGTGCATCCATTGCCTACACCCGTCTGGGCCGATCTGACATTGGCCTCACCACGGCCAGCGAAGTGGCCAATACCTTGGCCAATATCACAGACCGTGTGAGTGTGCCCGTCATTGTGGATGCCGATACAGGCTTTGGCAATGCGCTCAACATGCAGCGCACGGTGCGTGATTTTGAGCGTGCAGGCGCGGCCATGATTCAAATTGAAGACCAAACATTTCCCAAGCGCTGCGGCCATTTGGATGGAAAAGGCGTCGTGCCTGTGAAGGAAATGCAAGGCAAAATTCATGCGGCCTTAGATGCGAGAAAAAGCAGCAACACCCTCATTTTGGCGCGCACGGATGCCTTGGCGGTTGAAGGTTTAGACGCCGCACTCGACCGTGCCGAAAAATATTTGGAGTGTGGTGTTGATGCGCTGTTTGTGGAGGCATTGCGTACGCCTGAGCAAATGAAAGTGGCTTGCGACCGTTTTGCACATCGCATTCCTTTGCTGGCCAACATGGTGGAAGGTGGCAAAACGCCCATCTTGAGCGCTGCCGAATTGGGCAAGTTCGGCTTCAAGATCGTCATTTTTCCAGGCGGTACAGCGCGTGCTGTTTCGCACATGTTGCAGGGCTACTACGGCAGTTTGAAAACGCATCAAACGACCGCACCTTGGCGTGACAACATGCTAGATTTTGATCAACTCAATGCCTTGATTGAAACGCCAGAGTTGTTGGCGCTTGGCAAAAAGTACGATGGCAGTGCCTAAGCCCTTTGACGATTTAATCGTTGGTTTTGACGCGCAGGGTTAGCACCGAAGCAATGCACATCAAAATGCCCGCAAAAACAAGCACATGTGTTGGATTGCTACTGAGCAAGGTTTTGTAAATCAAGGGCAATGTGATCATCTGGAAAATCATGGGCAGTACG
>JBIKJX010000018.1:0-12978 GCA_044360785.1 Limnohabitans sp. | reverse complement strand
AGGCGTCGTCATTGAATTGTTTTCGGCTTTGGGTGCCACGGCCAAATTGATCGATTTGCAGCCAGTCAGGGCGGTCAAACTAAAAATCAAGCAGAGTGTGGTGATGCGTTTCATGGGCTTTCCTTCATTGGGGGTAGACACAAAGTCCTTCAAGCTCTGATTCGGCATCAACTTGAGAAGCTTGAGCGGTTCTCTAGGGCCTGTTGTGAAAAGGTGATGCCAACTGACGGTTTTCCGACATTTATAGAAAAATATGGGCAAATTTGCAATACAGTCATGTTCTGAATCAACTTCGTGTCTTTCTTTGACAGCCCCATGGCTAAAAAGCTCCCCTCCAAAGCCTTTATTGGCGCCAGTCCCAGTGCAGAAGCAATTCGGCATCTGATTGAGCGCGTGGCATCTTCCAATGCCACTGTGCTGATTACGGGCGAGAGCGGAACGGGCAAAGAGTTGGTTGCACGTGCCTTGCACGATCAATCAGACCGATGTGGTGGCAATTTTGTACCCATCAATTGCGCGGCCATTCCCAAAGATTTGTTGGAAAGCGAATTGTTCGGTCATCGCAAAGGTGCTTTTACAGGCGCCATGACGGACCGCATTGGGCGCTTTGAAATGGCCCACGGCGGCACCATATTCTTGGATGAAATTGGTGACCTTTCGCTGGACATGCAGGTCAAGTTGTTGCGTGTATTGCAAGAGCGAACCGTCGACCCAGTAGGTGGCTTGAAATCTGTAGAAGTCGATGTCCGTGTGGTGGCCGCCACGCACCGTGACCTCGAAGCCGAAATTGAGGCAGGTCGTTTCAGAGAAGATCTGTATTACCGGCTCAATGTCTTGCCCTTGAACACGCCTGCTTTGCGCCAACGCACACAAGATGTGCCCGCTTTGTTGGTGCACTTTGCAGAATACTTTGCGGCCAAAGGTCAGACGCCCATTACGTTTTCAAATGATTTTTTGGAAGCCTTAAAAGACTATGCGTGGCCAGGCAATGTGCGTGAGTTGTCCAATTTGGTCGACCGCTTTAACACCTTGTTCAGTGGCCAGCTGTTGACCTTGGCCACAGTACCCTCTTCATTGCTCCCCAAAGGTTTGCGTGCATTGCAGGCCGAGCGCGTCACCACACCTTTGATCGATTCATTGGAAATTGTGGCACCCATCAGCAACCATGACTTGCACCAGAGTGCCAATGCCGAAGTGATGAATCCGTTTGCCAATCCTGTATCACCGCTGGCCATGGACATGCACAACGAGGTGCAGGACATCATCATGTTGGCGCAAGGCCTGCCCAGCTTGCCGCCTGAAGGCTTGTCACTCAAAGATCGCCTGGCCGATATTGAGCGCGACTTAATTCTTCAGGCTTTGAACCGCACCGATGGCAATGTGTCGCAAACAGCGCGCTTGCTCAATTTGCAACGCACCACCTTGATCGAAAAGCTGAACAAATACGACTTAAGGCAAGGCACTTTGCCTGTCGTTAATTCAGAACCCGACAAAGCGGCCTAAAAAAAAGCAGCGTCAGGACGCTGCTTTTTGGGATTTCTATCAAGGTTTTGTGTTCAAGACACCGCTCGATCCCGTGGGTGTGGTTTCTTGCTGTTGTCTGGGGTACTGAACCATTTTCTCTTTTTGTCGGGCTTGAGCAGACGAAACCGTGTTGGCGTTGTTGGCAGCGGCCGCAGCGCGCGCCGCGGCAGCGGCAGCCGCAGCGTTCTCGGCCGCTTGGCGTTCACGTTGCAACTTGGCCAAAGCTTCCATTTCTTTCTTGAAGCCACCGGTTTCACCGATGACACCCTGCAGGCCATTGACCTTGCCCGACAGTGAATCAAGTGCTCTGGATTGCTGTACAAATCGACCTTCCAAAGATTTGATTTGTGCGGCCAAGGCTTGACCTTTTTCGCCGACCTGCTGCGCTGTTTTTTCAGGCACACTTTCGGTGTTTTTGATGGCTTCGTTCAAGCGGGCTTCCAAGGAGCCTTGCATTTTGGTGATGTCGTCTTGCTTGCCCACCATGGCTTGCAAGCCTTCGTTGACCGAGCTGACCAACTCCAAAGATTCGTCAAGTTCGGTCACACGTTTGCTCATCACACTGAGCATGGTGTCCATTTGGGTAATGCGCGACTTGAGGCTGATGGTCATGCCAGTAAAAACGGCAGCAGCGATGAACATGAAACCTGCCGCAGAAGCCAACAAAATGAGCATTTGCTTTTTATGCTCTTTCATTAACTTTTCGAGGTTGGTCGTCGCGATTTTCATGTTTTCGCCCGCGTTCACTGCCAAATTGGCAGAACGCGTGGCCAACTCGGCCGACTCCAAGGCCACCAGTTTGATGCCTTCTAATTCTTCGTTGTCGGCCTTCAGGGCTTCTTCGGCAGCTTTAATGGCGGCGGCTGTGGCCGCAACGGAGGCTGCGGCAGCTGCCGCGGCGGCAGACGTCTGTGTGCCTGCAGCTGTTTCATTGGCTGCTTGGCTGACCTCATCGGGCTGACCTGGATCGGTGTGACCTTGGTCGTTGTTTCCCGTGGTGGGTTCCGTACTCATTGAGAGTTCCTTTATTCCTGACGTTCCAGGCTTTCCAGACGGGCACGTAACTTGTCGTTCTGGGTTTTGATGTTGTTAACGCGTGCAGGAAAGTCTAATTCTGGCTTGGCTGCGTACTTTGCAGCTTTCGCTCTTTCCAGAAGTTCGGCTTTTACCTTGTCGCTGTTGACAGCATCGACAGCAGTTGGAATGTCTTGAGTGTCTGGATAGGATTTGGACGAGCTTGTTTCAACCGCTTTGGGGAGTGGCGGAGGCACCGCAAGCTCTTTGGCGGTTGGCACTACGCGGTCGGGAATTTGGACGGCGTGATCTTCATCGCCTTTGACCACACGTTGAAAGGTATGTTCCTCTTTGTCGTCAGCGATTTTTCGCGAGAAAGTTTCACCGGCCTCATGTTGTTTGACAACAGCGGGTGGAATGCTGGGTGGCGTGCTGACAATGTTGGTCGGCTCACTCTTCCCAAAAAGCTTGTCAAACAGCTTTTCGGCCTCTGCCACCTTGTTGGGGTCAGGGGTCTGACCTTCCTGTTCTTGACCCGGGTTGGATTCCGTACTCATTGAGCGTTCCTTTATTCCAGACTTTCGAGACGAGTACGCAACTTGTCGTTTTGAATTTTGAGATTGATGACGCGCGCCGGAAAGTTCATTTCAGGTTGGGGCGCGTGTTTGGCGGCCCTTGCTCTGGCGAGCAGCTCGTCTTTTAAACCATCGTCCTCCATAGCTTCGACAGCAGTTGGAATCTCTTGAGACTCTAAATGAGTTTCGAGTTTGGTGATGTCGACGGAATTGCGAAGTGGTGGTGGTACCGCAGCTTCTTTGGGTTGATCCGCAAAGCGATCGGGCGCATCGGCTGCACCCTGATAGCCTTTGAAGTTGTCTTCTTTGGCGTAGTTGTCAGCTGTTTTTTCGGGCGATTTGCTAACGCCATCGCCCATGACCACGTGTTCGACGGGGTGTTCGTCTTTGTCTGCCACCACTTTGCGAATGGAAGGTTCGCCGACTTCGCCTTTTTTACCAACCGCATTGTTGGAGCCTTCTGGCAAGCTGACGGTGTGCGCACGATCACTTTTAATGATGAACGCTTCGTCTGGATTTTGGTTTTGACTCATAAAAAGACTTTAGCAAGGAGCGAGTTAGTTGGGCACGATTTTGCCGTTGGCATCAAACTGCATGGAGGCCGGAACTTTGGGGTTTGGTTTGGCCATAGGTTCAATGCCAGGACGCACATCGGCCAAACTGAAAACATAGGCAATGACTTGCGCAACAGCCAAGTACAAAGATTCAGGGACAGGGTAGTTGACCTCGGTACTGAAATAAAGCGCACGCGCCAAAGGCGGGGCCGCAAACATTTCGACATTGTGGATGCGAGCTTCTTCACGAATGCGAGCGGCCATGTGGTCAGATCCTTTGGCCAGCAAGATAGGGGCACCATCGCCTGTTGGGTCATATGACAGTGCCACTGCAAAGTGCTCAGGGTTGGTAATGACCACATCGGCATCTTTGACCTTTTGCAACATTTTGTTGTTGGCCATTTCGCGCTGACGCCTGCGAATTTGTTGCTTCACCTCGGGGCTACCCTCCATGTCCTTCATCTCGTCTTTGACCTCTTGCTTGGTCATGCGCATGCGCTTGATGAAGGCGTATTTTTGATAAGGGGCATCAATGAGCGCAATGATTAACAGGCTGAGAGACAGCCACAGCGCTGACTCGCCAATCATCCAACCAGCAGCAGCCAAAGCGGGTTCAATTGCCATTTGTCCAAGCTTCATCATGGCATCCACCTGTCGACTGACCAAAGCCCAAAGAACCACGGAAACCAGCGTGAATTTCAATATAGCTTTGAGAAGTTCGACGGCGGCTCTGGCCCCAAACATGCGACTAAAACCTGACAAAAGACTGAGCTTGCCAAAGTCTGGGGCGATACTTTTGAGCGAGAACAAGTACCCGCCCGTTGCACCGCTCGACAAAATGGCCATGACAGCAGTGACCAATAGGATCGGCACAATCAATAAAAAACTGTTCCCCAATTGATCGGCAAAAGTGGTCACCATGAGGTCGGGGTTGTCCAAAGTTTTGCGGTCAAAATTGAAGCCAGATGCAAAAAGTTCAGCGACCTGCTTCATCCAATAACTGCCCATCATGAACATCACCAAGACAGCGCCAATGGTGACCGCTGCCGCAGGCAGTTCAGCAGAGCGCGCAACTTGCCCCTTTTCCTTGGCATTTTGAAGTTTTTTCGCCGTCGGGTCTTCGGTCTTTTCTGCGCCTGTTTCTTCAGCCATACGCTACCTTAAGTGCCAGACAAGCCAACCAAGGCTCGAACTTGGAAAAAGCCTTGCATCCAAAGCCATTGAATGCGGGCCCCAATATTGGGCAATGCCATGATCAAAACGGCATACCCTGCAAACACCATGGCGGGAAAGCCCACTGAAAAAATATTCAAACTGGGCGCAGCGCGGGTTGCGACGCCAAGGCCAATGTTGATGAACAAGAGTGCCACCATGACAGGCAATGCAATGAGCAATGCGCCTAAAAACAGCATGGAACTCCAAGCAATGAATTGCTTGAAGGCCTCTGTCGTCAAGAGGTGGCTTCCAATGGGCATGCTGTTAAAGCTTTCGAGAACCAAATTGAGAAGCAGAGCATGTCCACCCAGGCCGACAAAAATGAGGGTGGACATTACCAGCAAGAATTGCGAGATAACAGGCACGTTGCCCATGTTGGGGTCAACCATGGTAGCCATCGACAAGCCGATTGCGTTGGCAATCGACTGGCCCGCGACCACGATGGCCGCAGTGACCACTTGGAGCATCAAACCCATGAGCAAACCAATCATGAGTTGATTGCAAATTTCCAACAAGCCGCCCGCAGAAAGCGGGTCAATTTTGGGCCAATCATGGAGGGGGTAAACCAGCCATGTGAGCGCCATGGCCAACACAATTCGGATGCGTAAATTGAGGGCGCGCAATGAAAAAATAGGGGCGGCTATGAGCAAGGCCGAGATTCGCAGCATCGGCCAAAGGAGCCCATAAAAGCGCTCCATGAGTTCAGTGACCGCAATGTCCATCAGGTGAACAAGCCCGGTATTCGTTGAAACACGCCGCGTGTGTAATCAACCAAGGTGGTCAGTTGCCAACCCCCAAATAGAACCAAGGTGAGAGCAATGGCAGCCACTTTGGGAATGAAGCTCAAGGTAGCTTCGTTGATGGAGGTGGCGGCTTGCAAAATACCAATCACCAAACCAACAGCCAAAGCCACAATGAGCAGCGGGGCGGAAATGAGAACGGTCATCCAAAGCGCTTGACGACCCAAATCAACAACAGTAGAGGTGTCCATAAAAAGTTTCCCAATAATTTGGTTCAGGTGACAAAGCTGGCGGCCAAGGAGCCCAGGATCAAACTCCAGCCATCGACCAAGACAAACAGCATCAATTTGAAAGGCATGGAAATCATCATGGGTGACAACATCATCATGCCCATCGCCATCAAGACACTAGAGACGATCAGATCAATCACCAAGAACGGGATGTAAATTAGAAAGCCAATGGTAAAAGCGCTTTTTAATTCAGATGTGATGAAGGCGGGTACCAAAGTTGAAAATGGCACATCAGCGGCGTTGACGGGTTCGCCTTTGTTGGCCATTTGCATGAACAAAGCAATGTCGTCTTCGCGAGTTTGCTTCATCATGAAGTTGCGAATGGGTTCTTCCGCGGCTGCCAAAGCTTTGTCAAATGCCATGCCTTTTTGCATGTAAGGCACCAAGGCATTGTTGTAGACGTCGGTTAAGATGGGCGACATGATGAACAAGGTGAGAAACAAAGCCAGACCCACCAACACGGTATTGGGCGGTGTTTGGCCCGTACCCAAAGCTTGCCGCAAAATGGACAGCACAATGATGATTCGAACAAAGGCGGTCATCATCAGCAAAAATGAAGGCAACAAGGTGAGCGATGTCATCAGCGCCAACAGCTGCAGTGACAGGCTGTACTGCTGTTGACCTTTGGGTCCACCCGTGACATTGATCATGGGAATGCCCTGCGCAAAAGACGCCAGCGGAAAAGCAAGCAAGACCAATGCAATGAGCACGCTTGCCAAGACCATGGGCTGTTTGAAAAAATTACGCAACATGGGTTTCTCCATTGGACGAGTGGCTTGCAGTGGGCGCAGGTGCAAGTTGGATGGCAGCTTGGTCGGACCCTTCAGGCCAGTGCGCCAAAGCGGTCATTTGGGTGGGGGTGATGCCAACTAAAACCTCATGTTGGCCGACACGCAAGAGCGCAAATTTTTGTCTGGGACCCACACTCAAAGATTCGATGACATTCAAGCGGCGCCCCGAATTTTGACTGTTTAATCGGGACTGAAGTTTGCGCAGCGCCCACAAAAGTGCGGCCATCAGGGCCAGCACCAAAGCAAAGCTGCCGAGCATGCGAAACAGGTCGGCGCTAGCGAGGCCAGGTGGCATGGTGTTTATTTCCCGTAATTTGCAATAGCGAGAGTATGCCCCTATTGGATGACAATGACTTACAGATTTTTCATGCGTTCGGAAGCTGGCGCTACGCGCGTGAGACGAACGCCGTAACGGTCATTGACCAACACAATTTCGCCTTGGGCGACCACCGTATTATTCACCAACAAGTCGAGAGGTTCGCCAGCAATGCGGTCAAGTTCGACCACGCTGCCTTGAGTGAGGCGCATCAGATCACGAATTTTGATCATGGCGCGTCCCACTTCAATGGACAAAGTGACGCTGATGTTTTGCAACACCTCAGGGTTGATTTGGCGCTTGGCCGCTTCGTTTTCGAGTGCAGAGTTGGTATCGTTCATGACAATTTCCTGAGAATTTATTACATACCTGGAATGCAGGCGCGTTCAATTTGTACTGCTGTTTGTGCGCCAATCGAGCCGACCTGAACATCAAATGCGGGCAATCCATTGACTTGCAAAAGCGCCAATTCAGGTTTCTTGAAGAACAAGACATCGCCCTCTTTCATGGCTTCAATTTCACCAAAAGAAGACTCAATGTTACCCATTATGACGCGCGCTTCCAAGCTGGCACTGTCGACGGCGTCTTCCAGTTCAACGCGCCATTGCTTGTCTGATTCTTCGTTGCCATCGCCCGATTGAACGCGACTGCGCAGACGCTCACGAATGGGTTTGAGTGAGGCGTAGGGGTAGACCAAATCGATGAAGCCCTGTGACTCCAATTTGCTTTCCGCTTCGAATCGGGTCAGGATGACCAAATCGTTTTCATCGGCAATTTGCGCAAACTGAGGGTTAATTTCTGAACTGACCAATTCAAATTCAACGGGTAAGACGGCCGACCAAGCGTCTTTCAATGATTTGAAGAAAACTTCCAAAATCATATTGATGATGCGGGATTCGGTGGGCGTGAACAAACGGCCAGGCGGTAAATTGCCCACGCCTTTGCCAAAGCCGCCAAAAAAGCTGTCGAGAGAGCTGAACACCACTGTAGGGTCAATGACCACAATGGAATTGCCGCGCAAGGGTGTCATGCGAACGACGTTCACAGACAAGGGCGCTTTCAAACTTTTCAAGTAATCGCCAAAGCGAACGATTTCAACTTGATTGGGGTTGACCTTCGGACTGGTGCGCAGCATGTCGACCAAACCCAAACGAAAGGTTCGAATGAAGCGCTCGTTGATCATGTCGATCGAGGTGATGTTCACCCCGAGGCTGCTGTCTTCACTTGCCAGGTCGTGTTTTTTCACACGCGCGGTGGTGTTGAAACCAGTGTCGACTGGAATCGAACCATCCATTACCCCCTCGGTCAAGGCGGCAAGTTCTTCGGGTGTGAGTAAGTTAGTAGCCATGAAACTCAAACAATCAAATCAGTCGGGTGCAATTGGGCTTGATCAATGTGCATTTACTGAACAATGAAATTGGTGAAGTGAACTTCTTCAATGCCACCAAAGTCCTCGTATTTTTCAAGCAAGGTGTTGATGCTGTCGCGAATTTTGACGGCCAAGTCTTTGCGGAATTCGGGCTTCACCAAATCGGCGTCTGTTGTTTGGCGCATGACATCCATCACAGCGGAGCGAATGGCAAAGTCGTGCTTTTTGACATTCTCAAAAACGCGATCGTCGTAATGCGTCATGACGGCGAGTTGAACGGACATGACTTTTTTGGAGCCACTCACATTGACCAAGAACTCACGCTCAATTTGCAAGTAGGTGTATTCAAAACGGGTTAGCTCAGGCGCATCTTTGGTTTTCTTGCTTGGCTTGCCATCCCCTTTTTTGTCACCAGCGCCATGGCCATCAGCACTCGCTTCGGCGAGCTCAGGATCCACCACGGGTTTGGGGTTGAAATAACCTGTGAAAAAAAGCGTACCAAGCACCACGCCCACAATCAGGACGATCAAGCCAACCACGCCTCCAATGATCAAGAGGATCGGCTTCTTTTTCTTCGGTTCTTCGACGACTTCTGGTTCTGCTGCTGCTGTTGCCATAGGGCACCTCTATATAAACAAGTTCACACCGGGTGGGACCGGACTTCTCAATTCAGTTTCAAGCCAGCGTGTCCCACGCATTGGATGATCGGAGTTCTCTAATGCGAGATTCTGCGACAGAAGGCCCACTCACCGCATTCACAGGGTTGTTGACGCTATTGTCAGACTCTGTTTGTTGACGCGGTGTCGAGTTTCCGCCAGATTGTCTCTGGTTTTCACTGTTCACCCATACGTTAGCAACAGTCATGCCTGTTTGGGAAAGGCTGTCTTTGAGTTTATTCATTCCTTGGCTAATCAGCTCACGGGTGAGCATATTGTCAGTCTTGAAGACCGCGTCTAAGCCACCCGAATTCATGTCCAATTCAACATCAATTTTGCCCAAATGCGCTGGATTCAGCTTCAACTGTAGCTTCCATTCGCCGCGTTCAAGTTGCTCTTGGAGCCTCTCGCCCATGGCTTTGCCTAGTTTATCGGCCAAGTCTTGAATTTGTGCGGCGCGGTCCGTCATTGCAGGGTTGGCCAAAGCAGCGCTCGTGGCAGCTGCGCCCAAGGCGCCACTGCTGGCGGCGTTTCTGGCGGAGTCGGGCGAAGTCATGGCGGTGGTGGACCCCATGTCCTGCAAACTGTCCAAAAGGCTGTTCAAGGCGGGATCGTGACTGCCCAGATCCAATAAGACCTCTTCGCCGACGTCCCCTTCCGTTTTGCTACTTAATATATTGGCCGTCAGTTGCCCCCAGGCGGCAGCTTGTTCGGTGCCATTGAATTTAGCCAATTGGCGGGTCATATTTTCCCAAGCGGGCACCATGCGCATACGCATCGCATCCAGCGGGCCAAGTTCTGGGGTGGACTCGGCCAATTGCTCGGCACTGCCCAGGGCGTTCGATGTCGTCAGGCCCTGGCCTCCCAAGGACTGAATGGCACCTGTTGCGCCTGCAGCCACTAATAAATTGGACAAGGACGCGTTGCTGACAGTGCCTTTGGCTTGGATCAGGGCGTCGCCGTTGACGATGCCCTTGGCTGTGCTCAATGTGTCCACGCCAGGCATGAGTGTCAAAGTATTGCTGGGATCGGCCATGGTGGTGGGGCCACTCAGGCCAATCGTCGCACTCACTTGCGTTGGAAGGCTTGGATTGGCAGGAAGCCCCATTAACCCCATCTGGGGAAACCCGGCTTGGGCCAAATTGGCGGCTTCGGCGCTGGGTGCCAGGTCGCCAAATAAGGCCTGAACCGCAGACTCACTCAAGCCTTGTGCACGCGCAAATTGCGCCAAGCTGGAAGAGTCAGGCAAGGGATTGGCAGTGGTGATGACTGCAAATTGGTTGCCCAAAGCCATCGTTTGTAGGGAATTTGCACCGGCATCTGCGACCGTGCCAGAGGCAGTGACGGCAAGCTCTTGCCGTTCGCCCTTGGCCATCAGGTCCCGCATCACCCCTGCAAATTCCTGCCCACTCATGGGCTTGGCTAGGTTCGGCTCTGGACTGCCAGATAGGCTGGGAGCCCCAATTGACGAGGGCTGCGAGCTAGCGGGGGTCAAGAAATTGAGATTGGCATCCATGGTTTTTCCAGCTTCAGTTTGATGTTGTCGTCCCAGTTTTCAGGCCGGGCATGCCTTGTATTAGCAAAAACCGTGACAGGTCATGTCTTGCCGCTTCTGGTGAATTCCTTGAAATAGGGGCTGGTGTCGGGATTCCACATGGCATGGACCTTGCTCAACAAGCTGAACTATGGAAGAAAACCATGCAGTTTGATTGTTTTAACCCTCTGAACAGCCCATTAGGCCAACTATGAGCACCTTGACCCTGTCAGCGGTTCGACAGAACCTGTCCAAATTTGATTACACCGGCCTGGGCTTGCCCGCCCTGGTGTTGTTGATCATGGCGATGTTGGTTGTGCCTTTGCCGCCATTGCTTCTGGACATTCTGTTCACTTTCAACATTGCCTGCAGCTTGTTGATCATCATGATCGCCATTGGTACCCGCAAGCCGTTGGAATTTTCTTCATTCCCCTCCGTTTTGTTGTTTGCCACCATGCTTCGTTTGGGCCTGAACGTGGCTTCAACCCGCGTTATTTTGGTGGACGGTCACCAAGGCCATGAGGCTGCTGGCAAAGTGGTGGCAGCTTTCGGTGAGTTTGTGATTGGCGGTAATTACTTGGTCGGTTTCATCATCTTCGCCATCTTGATGATCATTAACTTCATTGTGGTGACCAAGGGTGCGGGCCGTGTTTCTGAAGTGAACGCACGATTTACCTTGGATGCGATGCCAGGCAAACAGATGTCGATTGACGCCGATTTGAATGCCGGCGTGATTGACCAAGAAACTGCCAAAAAACGCCGTGAAGAACTTTCACAAGAATCTGACTTCTTCGGCTCCATGGACGGTGCCTCTAAGTTTGTGTCTGGCGACGCGGTGGCCGGCTTGCTGATTTTGGTCATCAACTTGGTTGGCGGTTTGGCCATTGGTGTGGGTCAGCACGGTCTGTCCTTGTCTGAAGCGGGTCGCATTTACACCTTGCTGACCATCGGTGACGGCTTGGTCGCCCAGATTCCTGCTTTGTTCTTGTCTTTGGCAACCGCCATCATCGTGACCCGCGTGACCACTTCTGAGTCCATGACCGAGCAGGCCACCTCCCAGTTGGCCAACCCAACCGCTCTGTACATGTCTGCCGGTATTTTGGCCATCATGGGCTTGGTCCCTGGCATGCCTCACTTAGTGTTTATTACATTGGCATTGGCCTGTGCTGGTTTGGCCTATCGCATTACGCAAAAACAAGATGCGCCTGTGAGTACGCCTGCAGAGCAAGCTGCACAAGCCGCTTTGGAAGAGCCCAAAGAATTGGATTGGGACGACGTCGATCAGGTCGATTTGATTGGTCTTGAAATTGGTTATGGCCTGATTCCGTTGGTCAACCCCGAAACGGGCGGTCAACTGATGAGCCGTGTGAAGGGTGTTCGCAAGAAATTGTCTGCTGAACTGGGCTTCTTGATTCAGCCTGTGCGCATTCGTGATGCTCTCACCATCGACCCCGATGCCTATCACATCGTTTTAAAAGGCGTGGTTCGTGGCAAGGGTCAAATTAAGGTGGGCAAAGAATTGGCCATCAACCCAGGACAAGTTTATGGTCCGCTTGAAGGCCAAGCCACGCAAGAACCAGCCTTTGGTTTGGAAGCTGTTTGGATTGATCCTTCGCAACGCGATTTGGCACGCACCTTGGGTTACACCGTGGTGGACGCCAGCACCGCTGTGGCCACCCACTTGAACAAAGTTTTGCGCGACAACGCCTCCGATTTGCTGAGCCATGACGAAGTCCAGCAATTGCTCGACAAGTTGGCTGCCAAGTCACCTAAATTGGTGGAAGACTTGGTTCCTGGCAAGTTGTCCTTGGGTGTGGTCACTCGCACTTTGCAGAATTTGTTGAACGAGTCTGTGTCCATTCGCGACATGCGCACCATTGCCGAGACCTTGTCCGAAGTGGCCAGCCGCACACAAGAGCCAGAGCAATTGACCGCCTTGGTACGACCCAAGTTAGGCCGCATGATTGTTCAAAGCTTGGTCGACGACAGCAACAGCTTGTCTGTCATGACCTTGGACCCCGGCCTTGAGCAATTGATTCACAACATCTTGCAGCAAACCTCCCCTGGCCAAAGCGTTGCCATGGAGCCTGGTTTGGCTGAACGTTTGTTTGGCGCGTTACGCGATGGCGCACGTGCCGTAGAAGAAATGGGCCATCCCGCCGTGTTGGTGGTGTCTCCCCTGATTCGCCCTTGGATGTCCAAAGCGGTTCGCTATCGCGTGAATGATTTGACCCTGTTGTCGTACAGCGAAATTCCGGATGACCAGACTGTGAAAGTCGTTCACACCGTTCACGCTGAAACACGCTGATAAATCCAACTACCAGATTCAACCCTTAGATTGATTAAGAGATAAAGCCATGGAACTCAAACGCATACTTGCCCGCGACACGCGCAGTGCCA
>JBIKJX010000249.1:0-3641 GCA_044360785.1 Limnohabitans sp. | reverse complement strand
AGCAGGGCCAACAACACCAAGGTGAGCATCAACAAGCAAAAGTAGTAGAAGGTTTTGGGACCCGATAAGGAAAAGCCCAAGAGCATGGGATCATTGACAGCCAAGCCCGTGAAGCCGCCTGTGACTGAACTCCAATGACCAATCACTTGTTCAATGATGATGGCGAATGCCATGGTGACCATGGCAAGGTACAAGCCAGAGACGCGAATGGCAGGAATGCCCACCAAGAGTCCCGCTGCCGCACTGATCAAGGCTGCGAGTAACAAAGAAATTGGCAGGGGTAAGCCTTTGGACAAAAACCAAGCGTGACCATATGCGCCAATGGCCACAAATGCTGCGTGCCCCAAAGACACTTGCCCTGTCATTCCGGTCAGAGTCATGAGCCCTAAGCTGGCGATGCAAAGAATGAACAAGTAGGCCAACTCACCTAGTGCAAAAGGAGTGGCCACCCAAGGCAACGCCAACAGCATGAGGGCCAAGAAGATGTAAATGTTGCGATCGAAAGCGCTGCGCCAAAGTGCAAAGCCCTCTCGATAGTGTGTGTGGTAATCAAATCGCATGTCGTCTCTTTCCCATCAGACGCGTCGGCCATGGGCTTCACCCAACAAGCCGTGAGGTCGCACAATCAAGACACCAATTAGCACCAAATAAGCCACAATGTCTTTCGTGCCGTCTGGCATGTAGACACCCGCGTATTGTTCAATCAAGCCAATTAAAAGTCCGCCCACAATGGCGCCAGGAATGCTGCCAAAGCCACCCAAGACCAAGGCGGACAAAGCTTTGAGCGTGACAAACCACAGACTGATATCGACCATGGTGATGGGCGCCAACAAGACGCCGGCAAATGCAGCAGTGACACCGCCCAAGGCCCAAACCAATGAATTCACGCGCTTTACGCGAACGCCATTCAAATAGGCTGCCAATTGGTTTTGGGAGGCTGCTTGCATGGCCACGCCTAGCAAGGTGTAGCGAAAGAACAAAAACAAAACGACGGTGACCAGCATGGCCGTACCCAATATGACCAACTGAAGGTTGGCCACAGACAGGCCTGCAATTTGTGTGCTTTGGTTGGACCACGGCGTCGGGTAGTTGCGCGATTCGGGACCAAACAACATGCTCACTGCACCTCGAATCATGAAGGCCAGCGCAATGGTCAGCATGACGCCCGCGAATTGAGGTTGTCCCGCAATGCGGCGAATGACGAATGCGTCTAAAGCGTAGGCAAACAATGCCACGCCTCCGACTGCCACCAACAGAGCCAGCCAAAACGGAAATGCCCAAACAGTGATCATGCCCCATGCTGCAAAGGCTGACACCACCAAAAGATCACCATGCGCAAAGTTGAGAACTTCGGTGGCTTTGTAAATCAAGACCAAACCCAAGGCAACCAAAGCATAGATGGCCCCAACGGCAATGCCATTGACAGTGAGTTGGGCAAAGGTGATCCAAAAATCATTCATGCGCGGTGCCTCTCAAGTGCGCTCAATGACCATGGCCACAGCCAAGCCAGCGGCGCCACAGAGCGCCACCACAGCGCGTTTTTGATCGGTTCGCTCGAGTTCGTCTAACACGACCCCAATCAAAGCGCTACCCGTTGACCCCATGGCATGACCCAATGCAATGGCTCCTCCGTTCACATTCAGTTTGTGATGGGGCACATTCAAGTGTTTCATGTAGTGCAACATCAGAGTCGCAAAGGACTCATTCACTTCAAACAGATCAATGTCGTCTACATTGAGCTTGGCGCGGGCCAGGGCTTGTTGCGTGGCTTGAACGGCGCCAGTCAGGGCCAAAGTTCGATCGGCACTGACGGTGGCGGTGGCTAATATTTTGGCGCGCGCTTTAAGCCCGGCACGTTTGGCAGCACCTAGACTGGCAAGCAAGACAGCAGACGCACCATCGGCCATGGCAGGCGAGTTGCCTGCGTGCTGCACATGGTCAATTTGCGACAAGCCATAACGTTGACACATGAGCTTGTCGATGCCGTATTTTTCTGCCATGGCGGCAAAGGCAGGTTGGATGGCCGCCAATGAATCAAGGCTGGTATTGGCCCTCGGGGTTTCATCTTGTGCAAGCAAAACAGCGCCAGTTTCATCATGAACAGCGGCCATGGACCGCGCCTGTCCACGATCTCGGGCTGCGACAGCTCTTTGCTGGGATGCCAGTGCATAGTCATCACACTGCTGTCGTGAGAAGCCTTCTTGGGTGGCGATCACATCTGCAGCAATGCCAATGGGAATCAAACCTGTTTGCGTTTGAAATTCAAAGTCATGCGTCAATGGGCCTTTGTCAGAAGCCATGGGGACACGCGACATCATTTCAATGCCGCCGCCAACAGCCAGACTGTCACTGGCCATGGCTTCTTGTGCAGCCATGTGAACAGCGCTCAGTCCAGACGCGCAATAGCGGTTGATGCTTAATCCGGGAACGCTGTCATCCCATCCCGCCTTGATCAATGCCAGCTTGGCAATGTTCGCGCCTTGATCGGCAGTTTGCGTGACGCAACCCATCAAGACATCAGTGACCAGAGAGGTTTGTAGAGAGGTGCGCGTGGCCAATGCTTGTAATTGCTGCGCCAAAAGATCGACTGGCTTGAGGTTTCGCAATGTGCCTTTGTCATTGCCTCGGCCGCGAGGTGAACGGAGGGCTTCCACAATCAAGGCGTGACTCATGTTGATTCTCCAGAGGGTTGCTGCTTTTTCCAAAGCCGAGGAAAAAAGGAGGGCACTGTGGCGCAATATTCAGCGTAGCCAGGCTTGGTTTTGATCATGTGCCGTTCCATCAGCGATGTGGCAGAACCTTTGTTCATGAACCAAGTGATGTAGGCAACCGAAAAAACAGACAACCAACCCCACGGATGAGCCAAGGCAAATACACCATAGCCCCACCACATGCAGGTCTGGCCAAAGTAGTTGGGATGGCGAGTGAGTGCCCACAAGCCAGTGTTGAGGAGTTGTGTATTGTCTTGGCGGTGGCGTTTGAATTGGGTCAATTGCCAATCACCACCCGCCTCAAACACAAACCCAATGAGCCAAACACACGCGCCTGCGATGTGCCAGTATTGAATCGGTCCGGATGTTTGCAAGCCCAAAAACAGGGGCACCATCCAAATCCAGACCACCACCCCTTGCAGCAAAAATATTTGAAAGTAGCTCCACCACCAAAATCGGCTGCCTGAGCGTTGACGCCATTTGGCGTATCGAGGGTCTTCGCCATGTGGCAGATTGCGCCATAGGATGTACATAGCGTAACGGCCAAAACCGAGGCTGACCATGGCCAGCAACAATTGGTTGACGTCGTTGAATTTTTGATCTGCACTGAAAAAAAGCCACCAGGTGCCGCACAGCAACACAAAGCCATAGGCAATGTCCATGATGCTTGCGTCCTGTTTTAGCAAACTGATGACCCAGACCACACTCAGCCAAACCCATAAGCAAATGCCCAATTGAAGGAATTTGCTCAGTGAATCATTGGCCTGGGGAAACACCCAAAAAATTGCAAACACAGCCAATGGCGCGAGTGGATAAACGCGGTCTAACCACCGTGAATTTTGAGGTTGCGCCCATAGCCAAATACCCGCTAGCACGGCCCAAAGCACGCCGCATTCCAGCGCGTAGGATTGCCAGATGCTTGCAATCATG
>JBIKJX010000248.1:0-3642 GCA_044360785.1 Limnohabitans sp. | reverse complement strand
AGCCCGCATTGGTGCGCGAGTCGGACAAAAAAACCAAACCGGCTCGTGTTTTGATGGCGACGCAATAGGTCATTGGATTTCCTAAGGACAGTGTTAATTTTCTGTTCGCTTCAAAACCCGCTTCAGGCTATACAAAGCCTCCAAAGCTTCGCGTGGGCTCAATGCGTCAGGGTCAATTTGGTTCAATGCCGACTCGAGCAGCGAGGGTGCATTGCTTTCAGTGTCTGGCGGCGTTGCAAACAGATCGACTTGCACTCGATTTTGATTCGCGCCTGCTTCAAGTGCCGTCAAAGTGTGGCGTGCATGGTTCAGAACACCCGTGGGCATGCCGGCCAACTTGGCCACTTGAACGCCATAGCTCTTGCTGGCCGGACCCGCTTGCAATTCATGCAAAAACACAATGTCGTTGCCCGATTCTGTAGCACCTACATGCATGTTGAGAGCGGCATGGTGCGTTGCGGGAAACTCTGTCAGCTCAAAGTAGTGTGTCGCAAACAAGGTGAAGGCTTGGGTCTTGTCGTGCAAGTGCGTCGCAATGCCACTGGCCAATGCCAAGCCATCAAAGGTGGAAGTACCGCGACCAATTTCGTCCATGAGGACCAGAGACAAGGGCGTGGCACTGTGCAAAATCTGAGCGGCTTCTGTCATCTCCAGCATGAAGGTTGATTGCGCATTGGCCAAGTCATCGGCTGCGCCGATGCGCGTGTGAATGGCGTCAATAGGGCCTAACCTGCAACTGCTGGCGGGCACATGACTGCCGATGCTTGCCAAAAGCACAATCAATGCCACCTGCCGCATATAGGTTGATTTGCCACCCATGTTGGGGCCGGTGATGATTTGCAAGCGTTGCTTGCTGTGCATCAGGCAATCGTTGGCAATGAAACTGCCGCCTGAGGTTTCGGCCAAGCGCGCTTCCACCACCGGATGACGTCCTTGGCGAATCTCTATGCAGGGCTCTTTGGCAAATTGGGGTGCGCACCAATTGAGGGTGGCCGAACGTTCGGTGAGTGTGCACAGCGCGTCCAATTGCGCCATGGCTTGCGCCAATTTGGTGAGCGTTTGAATGTGAATTTGTAGCCTGTCAAGCAAGAGCTCGTACAAATACTTTTCTCTGGCAAGTGCGCGCTCTTGGGCAGACAAGGCCTTGTCTTCAAACGCTTTGAGCTCAGGCGTGATGAAACGCTCTGCATTTTTCAATGTTTGGCGTCGACGGTAGTCGTCTGGGACCTTGTCGATTTGACCTTGTGTCACTTCGATGTAAAAGCCGTGCACCTTGTTGAATTGAACACGCAAATTGGCAATGCCAGTTCGGGCCTTTTCGCGCGTTTCTAATTCAAGCAAAAAGTCGTCGCAGTTGGTTTGGATGGCACGCAACTCGTCCAACTCAGTGTCCAAACCATGCGCCATCACACCGCCATCACGGATCAAATTGGCAGGCTCCTCTAGCAAGGCTTGTTGCAAGATGTCGATCAATCCCGTGGGTGGCTGTAAATCGAAATGGATGTCGTGCAAAAGCTTGGTGGGCGATAGGTGGCCCAGCGTTTCTTGCAAATGAACCGCCAACTTGGACGAGCGAATGAGTGCGTTTTTAAGCGCCACCAATTCGCGTGGTCGAACTTGCCTGAGCGCAATTCGCGCAGTGATGCGTTCTACATCGCTTGCGCCTTTGAGTTGTTCGCGCAGTCGATTCCAAATGGCAACGCCACTTTGGACAGCTGCGCTGTTGTCATTCAATTGGTGGATGGCCGCCAATCGTTCGGCAGCAATTTGACGGTCACGAGGTGGGCTCAGCAGCCATTGTTTGAGCTGGCGACTTCCCATGCCAGTCATGCAGGTGTCTAGCAAAGAAAAAAGAGTGGGCGCATCTTCGCCGCGCAAAGTTTGCGTGAGCTCCAGATTACGGCGTGTGCTGTTGGGCAGGTCAATCAGGTCATTGGCCTTTTGCACTTTGAGTTGAGACACATGCGGCAACGCTCTGCCTTGCGTGTGTTCTGCATACGTGAGCAAGGCACCGGCCGCGGCATGTGCATGACCGAGCTTGTCGGCATCCCAAGCCGCCAGGCCGGCCACATTGAGTTGTTTGATGAGCTTGTCGTGGCCCAAACCAGCGTCGTATTGAAAATCGGGACGCAAAGTCAGAGACAAGGGCAAACCACGTTGACCTAAGCGCATGGATTGCAGTTGCTGCTCCCACTTGGGGGTGATGCTGGCACTGACCAACAGCTCGCTTGGCGCGATGCGCTCAAGCCAATCGGCCAATTCATCGTGCGTGCATTCGGCCAAATGCAAGACGCCTTGCGTGACGCTCAGCCATGCCAAACCGCAGGCATTGCGAGGCGCAATGTGCAGCGACAACAAAATGGCTTCGTTTTTGTCGGACAACAACTCGGTGTCTGTGAGGGTGCCTGGTGTGACAACCCGTACCACCTTGCGTTCAACGGGGCCTTTGCTGGTGGCGACATCGCCCACTTGTTCGCAAATGGCGACCGATTCGCCCAACTTGATGAGCTTGGCCAGGTAGTTTTCAACAGAATGAAAAGGCACACCCGCCATGGCAATGGGTTTGCCAGCTGTTTGGCCGCGGTGGGTGAGGGTAATGTCCATGAGGCCGGCAGCTCGCTCGGCGTCTTCAAAGAACATTTCGTAAAAGTCACCCATTCGGTAAAAAACCAAGGTGTCAGGAAACTCCGCCTTGATGCGCAAATACTGCTGCATCATGGGGGTGTGGGCACTCAAGTCGAGCGCGTCTGTCATGGCTTAAAAGGGACTGTCCGTTGAGTCTTGACTTGCTTGAGATGCCTCGGCATCTTTGGCATCGGCAGCACGCACAGACGCTTTTTCGCCAGCGCTGGCAAACTTGCTGTATTTGCTAAGGATTGGTACCAACTGGCCATAGATTTTAGGGGTGCCCGCCAAGCATTCTTTTTGCTCCAAGAAGTCGGCTTCGCCTGTGAAATTGCCAACAAGGCCGCCGGCCTCCGTGACCAACAAGGAGCCCGCAGCGACGTCCCAAGGCTGCAGGCCTGTTTCAAAGAAAGCATCTGTAAAGCCAGCAGCCACGTAGGCTAAATCCAAAGCGGCGGCACCTGGGCGGCGAAGTCCGGCAGTGCGTTGCATCACATCGCCCATCATGCGCAAATACTGATTGAAGTTGTCACCCGGACGGAAAGGAAAGCCGGTGGAGATAAGGCATTCATGCATTTGCGTGCGCTTGCTGGTGCGCAAGCGGCGGTCGTTCATGTAAGCGCCGCGGCCCTTGGTGGCCGTGAACAAATCGTTGCGTGAGGGGTCATAGACCACGGCTTGTTCGACTTTGCCATTGACGGCCAGCGCAATGCTGACGCAATAAACGGGAAAGCCGTGAATGAAGTTGGTGGTGCCATCCAGAGGGTCGATGATCCAAACATGGTCGGCATCGGGGTTGCCGTGTGTTTTGCCAGACTCTTCTGCCAAGATGCCGTGATGCGGATAGGCTGTCAGCAAGGTTTCGATGATGGCGTTTTCGCTGGCCAAGTCGACCTCTGTCACAAAGTCGTTGACTTGTTTTTGCGAAATTCGAACAGCCTCCACATCCAAAGCGGCGCGGTTGATGATGGCGCCGGCGGCGCGTGCAGCCTTGACGGCTACGTTGAGCATGGGGTG
>JBIKJX010000247.1:0-3647 GCA_044360785.1 Limnohabitans sp. | reverse complement strand
CACTGTTGGATTCAGAGAGTCTCCTTTGTTCACAGAATGGCGCGGCATTGTGGGGCCCTTCTTTGCAGGCCCCCCATCCGTTGAGCACTTTGAATTGACTTACAAAAGTTAAGCAGCGCAACGCCTCTTGACGGGCCTATTCTTTTGACGTCTCTGCTGACAATTTGTCAGTTTCATGCCCAGCGACCACTTTGGCCAGCAAAGCCGTCAAGATTTCAGCTTCCTGCTTTTCGAGGGGCGCCAACAAATTGGATTGCACACGCTCAACGGCTTGCTTCATCTGCACCGTTGCATCATGACCTGCTGAGGTCAACCACAAAATTTTGCGCCTTCTATCGGCCTGATCTGGTTCACGCCTGATCCAGCCCTTGGTTTCCAGTCGGCCAATCACTGATCCCGATGTGGCCGCATCAAATGCAACCCTGCCGGCCAGCGTCACTTGATCGATGCCAGGCGTGTCCATGACCGCATTCAAAATGGCAAACTGAACTGGCGTGACATCTTCACCACTTAACTCCGTCATGAAAAGTGCCACAGCAATTTGATGCGCTCTGCGGATCAGGTGGCCAGGGGCCTGCGCAAAATCAAAACTTTGAGTCATACAATTTAAGTTGAATTTTTTGAGACGAGACTCTCAATTAATAAGTATACTTACGAAAGTCGCATATTTCAAACAAAGACTGGTTCTAACTTAGAAAGGTTCCTATGAGTTTAGTGTTTCAACTGGCCCCACAACCCTCGGTACCCGTTCTAGGTCAGGCCGAAAAATTTCCAGTCAGACGCATTTATTGCGTCGGCCGCAACTACGAAGAGCACGCGAAAGAAATGGGCTTTACAGGCCGTGAGCCACCATTTTTCTTTTTGAAGCCTGCTGATGCGTTGGTGGTGGTCAATGAAGGCACAACCGGTGAAATGGCCTACCCCAGCTTGACTCAAAACTTGCACCATGAAATTGAATTGGTCGTGGCCATTGGCACAGGCGGCCGAAGCATCAAAGCTGCAGACGCAGAAAAACACATTTATGGCTACGCCGTCGGCTTGGACATGACGCGTCGCGATTTACAAAACGAGATGAAAAAACAAGGCCGCCCTTGGTGCATTGGCAAGGCCTTTGATGAGTCTGCGCCTATCGGTCCCATTACCCTGAAGGCACAAGCTGGCGACGTCAATCATGCAGACCTCGAAGTTGCAGTCAATGGCACCATTCGCCAATCGAGCAATGTCTCAAAACTCATTTGGAATGTGGCAGAAACCATTGAGCACTTGTCCAGCGCATGGGAGCTGCAACCAGGCGATTTGATCTTTACGGGCACGCCCGAAGGTGTTGCTGCGGTGGTGCCTGGTGATGTATTGGTCGGCAAAGTAGCGGGCCTTGGAAGTTTGACCGTCAAGGTCAACCCAGCCAAATAATTTCTAGCAAGGAATGCCTGCATCAGCAGGCATTTTTCTTTTGCTGACGGGAGTCTCTTTTGAAAATTCTGGTACAACTGGCCAAGCTGTGCAGCATTTTGTCGGGCGCTTTGCTCACATTCATCACCCTCATGACCTGCTACAGCCTCATCGGCCGCAACACCACAGGTGACACCATCACTGGCGACTTCGAATTGACCGGGGTTGCAACTGGCGCTGCCATTGCCTTGTTCATGCCTTTGTGTCAACTTAGAAAAGCCAACATCATTGTTGATTTCTTTACAGCCAAAGCCAGTGAGCAAACTGTGTCACAACTGGATAGACTGGGCGCCCTTTTCATGGCGGCTGCTTTTGCGTTGCTCACGTGGCGAACTTATTTGGGCGGTATGAATGCATGGGTGTCACAGTCAGGTTCCATGATGTTGGGTTTCCCAGAATGGGTCGTGTACGCCGCGATGACGCCGCCCTTGGGCTTGAGTGCTGTGATTGCGCTTACGCAAGCCGTCATGGGCGACAAGTTCGCCGCCAGTGAAGCGGAGACTGCATGAGCGCTTTAACTTTGTGCCTGATTATTTTTGGTGCCATGTTGGTCCTCATGGCCATTCGCGTCCCCATTGCCGTGGCCATGTTGACGGCGGGCACATTGGGCTACCTGCTTCAAACAGGCTGGGGTCCCTATTCAAGCTTTCTGAACAATTTGGCCTTTGCCCGTTTTGCCAGTTATGACTTGTCGGTCATTCCCCTGTTCATTTTGATGGGGCACTTTGCAACGCAAGGCGGCATTAGCAAGGCCTTGTTCCAGTTTGCGGCCAGCGTCATGGGTCGCTTCAAAGGCGGTTTGGCCATGGCGGCTGTTTTGGCAAGCGCTGCCTTTGGTTCTATTTGTGGTTCTTCTGTGGCAACGGCTGCCACCATCACTGGTGTTGCCTTGCCAGAAATGAAACGTCATGGCTACTCTGGTCGTTTATCGACGGGCACTTTGGCAGCCGGCGGTACGTTGGGCATCTTGATTCCACCCTCTGTGCCCTTGGTGATCTATGCCATTTTGACAGAGCAAAACATTGCCAAATTGTTTGCTGCAGCCATGATTCCGGGCATCATTGCCATGCTCGGCTACATGGTCGCGATTGCCATTTATGTCCGACTGGTTCCTGGTCAAGCCCCTGAGGTTGATGACAACATCGAAAAGTTTTCAATGGCTGCGTTGACGGGTATCACCCCTATCGCCACCATTTTTGTCATCGTGTTTGGCGGCATTTATGGCGGACTGTTTACACCGACGGAAGGCGCAGGTGTGGGTGCTGCGTCAACATTTGTAGCGGCCCTCATCAAACGCGAAATTACATGGGCGAAGTTTAAAAAATGCTTTTATGCCACCGCAGAAAGCTCGGCCATGATCTTTTTGATTTTTATTGGCGCCGATGTTATGAACGCCTCATTGGCTTTGACCCAAGTACCCAATCAGTTGGCAGCAACAGTCAGCGCTTGGGGACTTTCACCATTGATGGTGGTCACCGCCATTTTGCTTTTCTATGTTGTTCTGGGCGCCGTCATGGATGAGCTCAGCATGATTTTGCTGACCATTCCAATTTTCTTCCCCATGGTCATGGGATTGGACTTTGGCATGTCCAAGGAGTACACCGCCATCTGGTTTGGCATC
The DNA here is from genome assembly GCA_044360785.1 of Limnohabitans sp. Lineage (GTDB taxonomy): Bacteria > Pseudomonadota > Gammaproteobacteria > Burkholderiales > Burkholderiaceae_C > Limnohabitans_A. Next base: position 577 of record JBIKJX010000247.1, on the reverse strand, counting down.
ATGGTCCTTATGACGGTTGGATTTGGCTTGTTGGCCCCGCCTGTCGGATTGAATGTGTATGTCGTCAACAGCATGGCCAAGGATGTCCCCATCGCTGAAAGCTACAAAGGCGTCATGCCTTTCTTGATCAGCGACACCCTCAGAACCATCGTGTTGTTGTTATTCCCCGGGATTTCCCTATGGCTGATTCAATACGTTGCCTAATTTCATTGCCCTCTAGGCATCAATGTTCCGTTAACATTCACCCCATTGCTTATTGGATACTTTCATGATCAAACGTCGCTCGCTCTTAAAAACTGGTGCCGCCGCCGCCATTGCTGCGCAAGCCATCACGGGGTTTGCCCAACAAACCGTGACACTCAAGTTTCACACCTTCATGGCACCACAATCCAATGTGTGGCTGAACATGCACAAAGCATGGATGAACAAAGTTGAAAAAGAATCGGGCGGCCGCATCAAGTTTGAAGCCTACCCAGCCATGCAATTGGGCGGCACGCCCGTTCAACTTTACGATCAGGCGCGTGATGGCGTTGTCGACATCATTTGGACACTGCCAGGCAACACGGCAGGTCGCTTC
>JBIKJX010000246.1:0-3658 GCA_044360785.1 Limnohabitans sp. | reverse complement strand
ACTTCTCGGAAAGTCTTTGGGGAAAATTCAAAAATTAACTGTGATAAGCCGTTTCTCCGTGTGAGCTGATGTCCAAGCCTTCACGCTCTTCTTCTTCGTTCACACGCAGACCCACTGTCAGATCAACCAGTTTGAAAGCCACTACAGACACAATGCCAGACCACACAATGGTGAGGAGTACGGCTTTGGCTTGCGTCCAAACTTGGGCAGCGATGGAGTAGTCGGCCGCTGTGACCATGGTGACAGTGACCCAGTCGGCAACAAAGCCAGGACCACCCAAGGCGGGTGAATTGAACACACCCGTCAACAAGGCGCCCACAATACCGCCCACACCGTGCACACCGAAGACGTCCAAGGAGTCGTCAGCACCCAACATTTTCTTGAGGCCGTTAACACCCCACAAACATGCAAAGCCTGCAACGATACCAATCACCAAGGCGCCGCCAATACCGACGTTACCGGCAGCTGGCGTGATGGCAACCAAACCAGCCACTGCACCGGATGCAGCACCCAGCATAGAGGCCTTGCCACGCATCAGCGCTTCACCCACACACCATGCCAACACAGCGGCTGCAGTTGCCAACAATGTGTTCACAAAAGCAAGGGCTGCAAAACCATTGGCTTCCAAAGCAGAACCTGCATTGAATCCGAACCAACCCACCCACAGCAATGAAGCACCGACCATGGTCAATGTCAAAGAGTGTGGTGTCATGGCTTCACGGCCATAACCAATTCGTTTTCCAATCATGAAGGCACCGACCAAACCAGCCACAGCAGCGTTGATGTGCACCACGGTACCACCCGCAAAGTCGAGTGCACCCCACTGCCAAATCAAACCAGCTTTACCAGTCATCTCGTCAACCACTTCTTTGCTGGCGTATGCATCTGGGCCCATCCAGAACCAAACCATGTGCGCAATGGGCAAGTAGCTGAAGGTGAACCAGAGTGTCATGAAGAGCAAAACTGCAGAGAACTTGATGCGCTCAGCAAATGCACCGACGATCAAGGCGCAAGTAATGCCTGCGAATGTGGCTTGGAAACCAGCAAATGTAATTTCAGGAATGACCACACCTTTGCTGAATGTCGCAGCGTTGGCAAAAGTACCCGCTGCGTTATCCCAAATGCCATTCATGAACAAGCGGTCAAGACCTCCAATGAATGCATTGCCTTCAGTGAACGCCAAGCTATAACCATAAATGAACCACAAGACCGTGATCAACGAGAACGTGACCATGACTTGCATCAATACCGACAACATGTTCTTGCTGCGAACCAAGCCGCCATAGAACAACGCCAGACCAGGCACGACCATCATGATGACCAAGATGGTAGACACCATCATCCAGGCGGTATCGCCTTTGTTGGGAACCAACACGGGCGCAGCTTCCGCTGCGGCTGGTGCAGCAGCGGGTGCTGGGGCTGGCGCCGCTGCGTCAGCTTTCGGTTCCGCTTTTGCTTCAGCCTTGGCTTCCACTTTAGCGTCTGCAGCAGGCGCTGTTTGCGCAAATGCTGCGCCACCAAAACACAAGGAGAGTCCCAACGCGAGGGAGGCAAATAGTTTTTTCATTTTGTTCTCACTTTCTGGGACATCAAAGGGCGTCAGCCCCGGTTTCACCGGTGCGAATGCGAATGACTTGTTCCAAGTCATACACAAACACTTTGCCGTCACCAATCTTGCCGGTGCGTGCACCGGATTCGATGGCTTCGATCACGCGTTCGACTTGATCGGATGAGACAGCGGCTTCAATCTTTACTTTTGGCAAGAAATCAACCACGTATTCAGCACCGCGATACAACTCCGTGTGACCTTTTTGACGACCGAAGCCTTTGACTTCAGTCACAGTAATGCCTTGTACGCCAATGGCTGAGAGTGCTTCACGCACCTCGTCCAACTTGAACGGCTTAATGATGGCGGTCACCAGTTTCATGATGGCTCCTTGTGTTGGGGGGTGGGAATTTAGAAAGCGTATTTCAGGCCGACAACCAAACCGGATTTGCCGAGTTGCTTGGTGCCATAAACATAAGAGCCTTTGTCAGCATCGGTGCCGATGATTGCGGCGGATGCAGAGAGGCCGTTACCCAGATCTTTGGTCAAGGTCAATGCGTAATCTGTGTAAGAGTACTTGGCATTGTCAGTGCCCTTCACTTTTTGGTAGCCCAAATGCGGTGCGAATGTGTAGCCATCACCGAGGTCGAAAGTGGCTGTGAAATCCAAGTAGCTGCTGCCCTTGCTGTTGGCAAAACCAAACAGGTTGCCCGTGCTTTGTGAGTATTTCACGGTTGTTGGGCCAATGGTCACTGCGCCGTACAACTCGTTGGTGTTGGCGCTTGGGTTCAATTTGTTGCCGGAGTATTCGTAGCGCAAGAAGCCCACGTCATAGCCAACATCACCCACGGTGAATTTGTAGCCGCCATAAATGTCAACTTCAGCGTTTGAGTCACCGCCAGCGTCTTTGATCCACTTGATGCTAGAGCCCCAAATGCCAATGTAGGCGCCGCTCTTGTCAGCGTAGTCAGCACCGCCTTGCACTGCAGGGTCAAAGCGGCTTTGTGAAATACCGCGATAACGGTATTCAGAGACACCGCCAACATTGAAAGACAAAGTTGACTCTGGTGCTGCAGGCGCGGTTTGAGCGATTGCACTGCCAGCGGCCGTCAAAGCCATGGCCAACATCAGGGGGGAAAGGATTTTTTTCATTGATAGCTCCAAAAATTAAAAACAGACTTCGTTTTCTTAGCATTTAGCATGCCAATGCTGCGCCGCATCATTGCAAGTCGTTGTCAGCACTCATAAATGACTCAATATGCGTGCATTGATGCTCCAATGGGCGCAACACCCTTTGCACCGCCTTTAAAAAGAGGTGCAAAAGGAAGCCCAATTTTGCACCACTGAGGTGCATGGAGTTTCTATGCGACTGTCTTTGGTGCAAAGTCGAGCTTTGCTTGGCCTTCAATCGCCTTCTGTCACCGTTGAGGTGCACTTGGCGAATGGTCTGCCTAGCTTCACTTTGGTCGGATTGGCCGATGTTGAAGTCAAAGAAGCCAGGGAGCGCGTTCGATCGGCATTGCAAAACTCAGGTTTTGAATTTCCAAGCAACCAACGAATCACCGTTAACTTAGCGCCCGCCGATCTGCCCAAAGACTCGGGTCGCTTTGACCTGCCCATTGCTTTGGGCATTTTGGCCGCCAGCGAGCAAATCGACGGTAGCCAACTGAAACACTTTGAATTTGCTGGGGAGCTGTCTTTGTCAGGGGCCTTGCGGCCTGTCAAAGGTGCGTTAATCATGGGGCTGGCCATGTATCAACAGCCCCAAGGGCGGGGCTTGGTACTACCACCTGGAAGTGCAGAAGAAGCATCTCTGGTGCCGAATGTCATTGTTTACAGAGCCGCCCATTTAAAGGATGTGGCGCGGCAGTTTGCAATTCCTAGCTCAAAACACCATGACCTCAACCCGGCAGACGAAGAAGGCTGGGCAAGGCTAGCGTCTAGAAATTTGCCAACGCCAGCATCCCAAGAAACACTGGACATGGCCGATGTCAAAGGGCAAGCGGGTGCAAAACGGGCGCTTGAAATTGCGGCCGCGGGCGGCCACAGCTTGTTGATGATGGGTCCGCCAGGCTCAGGCAAATCCATGCTGGCGCATCGTTTCTCAGGACT
>JBIKJX010000245.1:0-3663 GCA_044360785.1 Limnohabitans sp. | reverse complement strand
TTGCGCAAATTCAACCGCCAATTCAATCAAGTGCGAAATGCGCGCGGCATCCACAGAATCAATGCCCGACAAGTTAGGGGCCATGTCCGACACCACCACATCCACGGGTCGATCTCCCACAATCGCCTGAAGTTGAGCCAAGACGTCGGCTTCAGTAAAGTCGCCTTGGATAAAGTGAACGCCTTCAACAGGCTCCATCGGCAACAGATCAACGGCCAAAATGGTGCCATTCAAGTCGCCAACCGCTGCCCCTTGAGGAGACAGCCGTCGACGGACATATTGGCTCCAAGCGCCGGGGGCTGACCCCAAATCGACCACCAAATTGCCGGGTTTGATCAAACCAAAGGTTTCATCGATTTCCTTCAATTTATAGGCGGCTCTCGCCCTGTAGCCTTCTTTTTTAGCCAGCTTGACGTAGGGGTCATTGACGTGGTCGTTCAACCACGACTTATTGACTTTTTTACTTTTGGTTTTTACTTTCATGTTCTTCCGTTCAAGCAGGGATAATAGCGCTATGCCTCAAATTCAATTGACTCCCGCCCAACGCAAGGTTCACAGAGCCGAAGCGCACCACCTCGATCCTGTTGTCATGATTGGCAACGATGGCCTCACGCCTGCCGTTGTCAAAGAAACCGACGCGGCCCTCAAGGCTCACGGCTTGATCAAAATTCGTGTTCTGGGAGACGACCGCGTGGCCCGCGAAGCCATGTTCAACCAACTGGCAGAAGACCTCAGCGCAGCGCCCATCCAGCATATTGGCAAATTGCTTGTGCTGTGGCGCCCCATCCCTGAAAAGGAAAAGACCATTTCAGAAGACCGCATGGCTGGCCCTCGCGATTTTAAGGTCTTGAAGTACAGCAGCCGCGGTGGTCAACGCCCAGAGGTCAAAACATTGCGTGTGTTGGGCAACCAGCGCCTTACTTCTGGCGGCCAAGTCAAACGCGCCAAGGTCAAACAAAAATCGATCAAAAAGCGCAATCAAACTTAAACCATGACTGCGCAGACTCAACAGCGTCACATCATCTGCATGAAATGGGGCACCAAGTACGGCCCCGAATATGTGAACCGTTTGTACGCCATGGTCCGAAGACATCTGACAGGCCAGTTCAACATGGTTTGTCTGACAGACGACGCCACAGGCATACGAGCCGAGGTTCAATGTTTACCCATTCCGCCCCTTGATTTGCCCCCTGGCATTCCTGAGCGTGGTTGGACCAAACTCGCCTCCTTCGCGCAGGATCTTCACGGATTGCGCGGTACCGCTTTGTTCTTGGACGTGGACGTTGTCATTGTGGGTCGCCTTGACGGATTTTTTGATGTCCCAGGCGAGTTCATGATCATTCACGACTACAAACGGCCATGGCGCATAACTGGCAACTCGTCCGTCTACAGGTATGAGCTGGGCGCGCACCCTGATGTGCTTGAATATTTCAGAAATAACTTTGACAGCATTCGCAAGCAATTCAGAAATGAGCAGGCTTACCTGTCTGACTTTTTACATCGACAAGGCAAGCTGGCGTATTGGCCCACGGAATGGTGTCCTAGTTTCAAGTACCACAGCATCCCCAATTGGCCCACCAACTATTGGACAGCACCCCAAATTCCTCACGATGCACGCATTGTGATTTTTCATGGGGAGTGCAACCCGCCCGATGCACTTGCTGGAAAACGCAACCGAAAATTCAGATACATCAAGCCAGCACTTTGGGTGGGCGAACATTGGAAAGAATAAAAAAAGGCGTTCTAGTGAACGCCTTTTTTTGTCTCAACGGGTTGAAGCTTAGATGTAAGACACCGCGACGATTTCGTAACGCTTCTCGCCACCAGGCGCCTGAACCACAGCCACATCGCCCTCTTCTTTGCCAATGAGCGCGCGTGCAATAGGGCTGCTGATGTTGATCAAGCCCAGTTTTAGGTCGGCTTCGTCTTCACCCACAATTTGGTACTTAACGACCTCACCCGTGCTTTCTTCTTCCAATTCAACCGTGGTACCAAACACCACCTTGCCACCCGCATCAACGGTGGATGGATCGATGATTTGCGCAGCTGAAAGCTTCCCTTCGACTTCTTGAATACGCCCTTCAACAAAACCTTGACGGTCTTTAGCAGCATCGTATTCGGCGTTTTCACTCAAATCGCCTTGTGCACGAGCCTCTGCGATGGCGTTGATGACTGATGGCCGCTCCACTGTCTTTAACTGGTGAAGCTCGGCTTTTAGCTTTTCAGCACCGCGCAGCGTGATTGGAATAGTAGCCAAGTGAATATCTCCAAATAGTATTTATGCGGTCAACATGGCATGCATTTCTTGAACCGAAATGACATCCAACTTGTCCATGTACTTCATACCCTCTACCGCCGCTTCTGCACCTGCAATGGTGGTGAAAGTGGTGACCCTGGCAAGCAATGCAGATGTACGGATCACGCGTGAGTCAGCAATGGCGTTGCGACGCTCTTCAACGGTGTTGATGACCAAAGCAATTTCATTGTTCTTGATCATGTCCACAATGTGAGGGCGACCTTCTGTCACTTTGTTCACTGCTTGAACTGCAACGCCTTCTGCCGCGATGGCAGCTGCCGTTCCCTTGGTTGCAAAGATTTTAAAACCCATGGCAGCCAATTCACGGGCTACTTTGACGGCACGCGGTTTGTCATTGTTCTTGACCGTCAAAAAGACTTTGCCTTCACGCGGCAATTTGGTACCCGCACCCATTTGGCTCTTCACAAAAGCTTCGCCGAATGTTTTGCCCACACCCATCACCTCACCCGTGGACTTCATTTCTGGTCCTAAGATGGTGTCGACGCCAGGAAACTTTACAAATGGGAACACAGCTTCTTTGACGCTGAAATAAGGTGGCGTCACTTCTTTGGTAATGCCTTGTGAAGCCAATGTTTGACCCGCCATGCAACGAGCGGCCACTTTGGCCAACTGAATGCCTGTTGCTTTAGAAACATAAGGCACCGTGCGAGACGCGCGTGGGTTGACCTCCAACACATAGATCACATCTTTGCCATCAACATGCTGAATGGCAAATTGCACGTTCATCAAGCCCACCACATTCAAAGCGCCCGCCATAGCAGCAGACTGCCGTTTGAGCTCATTGACTGTTTCTGCACTCAAGCTGTAAGGGGGCAAAGAACAAGCCGAGTCACCGCTGTGAACGCCAGCTTGCTCAATGTGTTCCATCACGCCACCGATGAAGGTTTTGCCTTCGGGGTCGCGCAAGCAATCGACATCGCATTCGATGGCGTCATTCAAGAACCGATCGAGTAGCACAGGCGAGTCATTGCTGACCTTGACCGCTTCGCGCATGTAGCGCTCTAAATCACGCTGTTCATGAACAATTTCCATGGCACGGCCACCCAACACATAGCTGGGGCGGACCACCAAGGGGTAACCCAAGGCAGCGGCTTTCTCGAGAGCTTCTGGCTCAGTGCGAGCTGTTGCGTTTGGCGGCTGTCGCAAGCCCAACTCATGCAGCAATTTTTGGAAGCGCTCGCGGTCTTCAGCCGCATCAATCATGTCTGGGCTGGTTCCAATGATGGGAACACCGGCGGCTTCCAAACCCAGCGCCAATTTCAAAGGTGTTTGACCACCGTATTGAACGATCACGCCGGTTGGCTTTTCTTTGGCCACAATTTCGAGTACGTCTTCCAAAGTGAGCG
>JBIKJX010000244.1:0-3672 GCA_044360785.1 Limnohabitans sp. | reverse complement strand
CAACAATTCCAAGATCAAAGCCACTCTTGCTTTGGCAGGGTTCAGTGCCTCAGAAGTTGAGAATGCATGATTTTCTGTTTTAACCACAGGCCCCTGATTGCATCGACTTGCCAAGCGTATTTCAACGCCCCTGCTTTGAGCTAAAAGCAGTTCCTCTTTCATGGCTTGGCTGATAGAACCATTGCCCGTACCAGCCACAACAAGCCCCTTCAGTCCGGCATCTACCAGTGATTTGATTTGCCGGCCATTGGATTGCACACAATTTAAGATGATTTCTACCCAGGGCCATTCAGCGTGGTTTGGTAATGTGTGAACATTCAAACTCGCATTGACACTCTGATTGAATGTGTTGTGCATTGCATCTGTTTGCCAATGAATTTGATCTTCACTGATCATGGCAGCTGGGCCTCTTTCGCCTGAATCAAAGGCATTGATTCGGGTTGGATGCACCTTTTGAACATAAAGGCTGTGATGCATTTCACCCGCTGCAACCAGCCAAACGCCCTGGCCTGACAACTGTGCTGCTGCGTTCAAGGCATCCCGCATATTTTGTGGACCATCGGCATCCTTGAAGTTGGCGGGTCGCATGGCACAAGTCAAAACGATGGGCTTGTTTCTTTGAACCACTTGAGACAAAAAATAAGCTGTTTCTTCCAAAGTATCAGTCCCATGGGTGATCACCACCGAATGAACATCTGACTGGCTCAACCAATGGTCACATCGCTGGGCAAGCGTTTGCCAGATTGAAAAATTCATGTCCTTGCTGTCGATTTGACACACCTGTTCCGTTTCAATTAGGAACCCTGTCAAGGCATTTGGGAGCCCCTTGAATTTGCCAGCAACAGCCTGCATTAAGTCGTTGACGCTTCTTTGTGCAGCTTGATATGCAAAGCCTTCGTTTTCTGAATTTGACACGCCGGCAATGGTTCCACCTGTGCCCAAAACAACAATTTTTTGATTTTTTGCTTGCATTTCTAAAAAGACTGGTTAAAAATACAGTTACTGGATAAGAAAACAGTGACCAGCAAACTCAGACACTCTAAGGACTGAAAAATGATGGACCATCCCAAACTCACGGCACGCCAACAAGAAATTTTGGAACTCATCCAAAAAACCATTGCTGAAACTGGTGCGCCACCCACACGTGCAGAAATTGCCAATGTACTGGGTTTTAAGTCTGCCAATGCAGCGGAAGAACATCTCCAAGCATTGGCCAGAAAAGGCGCCATCGACTTGGTCAGCGGCACTTCCCGTGGCATTCGCCTAAAGGGTTCATCACGCGATGCCATGCGCAACTCCACCGATTTATTCAGCATGCCGCTTCCCGGATTTGCTCAAATGGCTTTGCCACTCATTGGCCGAGTTGCTGCAGGTTCTCCCATTTTGGCGCAAGAACACGTCGACCGAACTTACCATGTCGAAAGTCACCTGTTTCAAGAACAACCAGACTATCTTCTTCGAGTCAGGGGCATGTCCATGCGTGATGCCGGCATCATGGATGGTGACTTACTGGCAGTCAAGGCCACCAAAGACGTCAGAAATGGGCAAATTGTCGTTGCCCGTCTTGGCGATGAAGTCACCGTCAAGCGCCTGCGCCGTCAATCAGATCGCATCGAATTACTCCCAGAAAACCCAGATTACCCCATTATTTTGGTCAATCCAGACGAGCCATTCGACATCGAAGGCTTGGCCGTTGGCCTCATTCGCAACACCCTCTTGATGTAATTTCACCCCTTCAAAGGCTCACCATGTCCATCGCACTTTTCGGTATCTCTAGCATCTACAACGGCATTCAGAAGTTCATGAATGCTTCTGCCAATTTGCATCAAATTAACGCCCAAACCGCCATTCGTGCGCCGTTGGCAAAATTACCACCACACCGTGCCTTGCGAGTCGTCAGAATTGCCGAACATGGCGACACAAGCAACGCAGCCGGCCGAATGGTCATCTCAGGTCGCATGGCAGACGTCTGTGCCGAACTAGACCGTTTGGTAGCACTTGAAGCCAAAAACAAGACGTCCCTGCCTCACTGAGCTCAGCAACTCAAGGCACAATAGTGCCTATGAATATTGTGATCCTTGACGACTACCAAGATGTCGTCCGAAAACTAGATTGCGCGTCCAAATTAGATGCCTACAGCGCCAAGGTCTATACCAACACGGTTAAGGGTCTTGGACAGCTATCTGTTCGGCTTAAAGATGCAGACATCTTGGTGCTTATCCGTGAGCGAACTCACCTCAACCGGCAATTACTGGAAAAATTGCCTCGCTTGAAGCTCATTTCTCAAACAGGTCATGTGGGAACCCACATTGACCTAGAAGCATGCTCCGAACGCGGTATCGCTGTGGCTCAGGGAACAGGCTCACCCTTTGCGCCTGCAGAACTCACTTGGGCCCTGGTCATGGCTGCCGCACGAAGACTCCCCCAATACATTGGCAACCTCAAACACGGTGCGTGGCAACAATCGGGCCTTAAGTCAGCATCCATGCCCAGTAATTTTGGCTTAGGTACAGTGCTTCGCGGCCGTACTTTTGGTATTTGGGGCTACGGAAAGATTGGTCAATTGGTGGCTGGCTATGCCAAAGCATTTGGCATGCAAGTGGTCGTTTGGGGCAGCGAAGCTTCCAGAGAAAAGGCCGCCAAAGATGGCTTTGTGCCTGCATCTAGCCGAGAGGCTTTATTCGAGCAAAGTGATGTGCTGTCCTTGCACTTGCGTTTGAACGATGCCACCCGAAACATTGTCAGCCTTGAAGATTTGTCGCGCATGAAAACAAGCGCCATGATTGTCAATACCTCACGCGCTGAACTGATCGAACCCGATGCCTTAATAAGCGCATTGAATCGGGGCAGACCGGGGCTTGCGGCCATCGATGTTTTTGAACATGAACCGATTTTGCAGGGTCATGCTTTGTTGCGGCTTGAAAACTGTATTTGCACCCCGCACATTGGCTATGTCGAAAAAGACAACTACGAGTTGTACTTTGGGGCAGCCTTTGACAATGTGGTTAACTTCATCAAAGGTACGCCAACCAACATCGTCAACCCTGGCGCGTTGCAAGTCAGACGCTAATCTCCGTCAACATTTCTTTGTTAACTTCAGATTGAAGTTTTAACCGTTTTTTAAAAAAATAACATTTATGAAACCCGTCTTTCAACAAGTTGCAGTCATTGGAGCAGGTGCTATGGGGCGAGGCATTGCACAAATTGCCGCGCAAGCAGGTAGCCATGTTTGGCTCTATGACACGCAAGCGGAAGCGACGCTCAAAGCAAAGGAGGCTGTTTATCAAATGTGGGACAGCTTGGCTGCCAAAGGAAGACTTGATTCAGAAACTGTCGAGCGTTACAAAGGCCAACTTCACATCGCTTCCACATTGCAAGACCTCAAAACTTGCGAAATGGTCGTTGAGGCCATTGTTGAACGCTTGGACATCAAGAAATCTTTGTTCGCAGAATTGGAAAGCATTCTTTCTGAATCAGCCATTTTGGTCACCAATACGTCTTCACTGTCCGTCACGGTCATTGCTTCTGCATTGAAGCGCCCTGCACTTTTTGCGGGTTATCACTTTTTTAATCCTGTGCCACTCATGAAAGTGGTTGAAGTCATTGCAGGTCTCAAAACAAATCCTGAAGTCTGTGATCGCTTAACCCAATTTGCAAAACAAATGGGACACA
>JBIKJX010000243.1:0-3677 GCA_044360785.1 Limnohabitans sp. | reverse complement strand
AAAGCGACCGTATCGCGATAAGCATGGAGAAAATGACCGCTAAAGAGCGCTTGGCTCTTTAGCTTTATTTCAATCAGATGCGCATCCACCTGATTGTTCATGTTCAATTGGCCAACATTTGGGTCACTGAGCGAGCGCACAATGACATCAATGCACCGGGCACAATGCCCAAAACTAGGACCAACAAACCATTCAGTGACAACACCACGCGCACATCGGCTGCTGCAGAAACTGTGGTGGCTGTGACTGCCTCATCAAAGTACATGACTTTGACAATGCGCAAGTAATAGAACGCACCCACCAATGACATGGCAACGGCAAAAACAGCCAATGCAATATCAGCCGTGTGACCTGAGGCGATCAAGGCCTGCAAGACCGACAATTTGGCATAGAAACCAACCATGGGCGGAATACCCGCCAAAGAGAACATGCAGATGGCCATGACGCCAGCATACAAAGGGCTGCGACTGTTGAGACCCGCCAAATCGGTAATTTCTTCGCTCTCAAAGCCTTGGCGGGCCAATAAGAGAATGATGCCAAAGGTGGCCAAGGTGGTGAGCACATAACCCACCACATAGAACATGGCGGAGCTGTAGGCGTTGGCACCCATGGCGGCGTTGCCATTGACCACACCCGACATCAAGCCAATAAGCACAAAGCCCATTTGTGCAATGGTGGAGTAAGCCAGCATGCGCTTAAGGTTGGTTTGTGCAATGGCCGCCAAGTTACCCACCAGCAAGGAGGCAATGGCCAATAGCGCCAGCATTTGTTGCCAGTCAATGGCCAAGGGCAACAAGCCTTCAACCAACATGCGAATGACGATGGCAAAGGCCGCAAACTTAGGGGCACCTGCAATCATGAGGGTCGCGGCAGTGGGCGCACCTTGATAGACGTCTGGGACCCACATGTGGAAAGGCACCACGCCCAATTTAAAGGCCAAACCAGAGACCACGAAGACCAAACCAAAGACCAAAACTTGGTGCTTGACTTGACCGCTGGCAATGACTTTGAACACCGTTGCCAAGTCCAAAGAACCTGTTGCGCCGTACAACATGGACATGCCGTACAACAAGAAGCCGGAAGCCATGGCGCCCAACACAAAATATTTCATGGCAGCTTCAGTGGCTTGCATATTGTCACGGCGCAGCGCCACGAGTGCATAGCTGGCCAATGTGAGCAATTCAAGACCCAAGTACAAAATCAAAAAGTTTTGTCCAGAAATCATGACGCTCATGCCGAGCAGTGCAAACACAGACAAGCTGAAAATTTCACCGCCACGCAACATGTCGCGATCGGCCGCATAAGGGCGTGCATAGACCAAGGTCACCATGACAGCGATGGTGGCAAAACACTTGAGCCAATGTCCCATGGGGTCTGACACCACCAAGCGGCCAAAGCCATACAAGGTATGACCTGCATCTGCATAGAAGGCGTGCAACAAAGCAACGCCACCCAGAGACACCAAGGTCAAAACATAGGTCACAGTGCGCTTGGGGCTTGTGACCAGCAGGTCGACCAGCGCAATCACGCAGGCCATGACCAGCAACACGATTTCTGGATACACCGTCATCCAGCTGGTTGAGTCAATCATGTCAATTCTCTCTATTCTTTAAGTGTCAGCTGCGCAATGGGATTCAAGGCAATTTGGTTGTAGCAACATGCTGCAATAAATTGGCCACGGAGACTTCCATCACATCGGTGAATGGCTTGGGATACAAGCCCATGTAAAGCACGGCAATGGCCAACAAAGCCATGACCGTAAATTCACGTGCATTGATGTCAGTGAGTTCTTTCACATCGTTGTTGGTGACAGGGCCAAGGTACACACGCTTGAACATCCACAACGTGTATGCAGCACCAAAGATGAGAGCAGATGCAGCCAACATGCCCACCACAAAGTCAAACTTCACAGCGCCCAAAATAACCATCCACTCGCCTACGAAACCAGCGGTACCTGGTAAGCCGCAATTGGCCATGGAGAAGAACAATGCAAAGGCGGCAAACTTGGGCATGGTGTTGACCACGCCGCCATAGCTGGAAATTTCTCGAGAGTGCACGCGGTCGTACAACACGCCGATGGACAAGAACATGGCAGCGGACACAAAACCGTGCGCAATCATTTGTACCAAGCCACCAGATACACCCAGCGGGTTGAAGATGAAGAAGCCTAAAGTGACAAAGCCCATGTGTGCCACGGATGAATAAGCCACGAGTTTTTTCATGTCTTGTTGCACCATGGCCACCAGACCCACATAGACCACTGCCACCAAAGAAAGCACAATCATGAACGTGGCCCACTCGCGCGCAGCATCAGGTGCAATCGGCATGGAGAAACGCAAGAAGCCGTAAGCACCCAGTTTCAACATGATGGCCGCCAACACGGCAGAGCCTCCCGTAGGCGCCTCAACGTGAACATCGGGCAACCATGTGTGAACAGGCCACATGGGGACCTTGACAGCAAATGCTGCAAAGAATGCAAAGAACAAAAAGTTTTGCGCCGTGGCTGACAAAGGCAATTTGTGCCATGCCGCAATGTCAAAACTTCCACCTGATTGAATGTACAAATAAATCAGTGCAATCAATGTCAGCAGTGAACCTAACAGCGTATACAAGAAGAACTTGAAAGCCGCGTAAATCTTGTTAGGGCCACCCCAAATACCAATGATTAAGTACATGGGAATGAGCGTCGCTTCAAAGAAGACGTAGAACAGCAAACCATCCAACGCGGCAAAAACACCAATCATCAATCCTGAAAGGATTAAGAAGGCGGCCATGTACTGATTGACTTTGCGGGTAATGACTTCCCAACCAGCAATGACCACAATGACGTTGATGAAGGCAGTCAGAATGACAAACCACACTGAAATGCCGTCGACACCCAGGTGGTAGTTCACATTGAAGCGTTCAATCCAAGAAGCTTTTTCGACAAACTGCATGGCAGCCGTGTCTAGCTTGAAGCCGCTGTACAAAGGCAGCGTGATCAAGAAGCTCACAATTGCGCCCACCAATGCCACCCAACGAACGGTGCCAGCTTGCTCGTCGCGTCCCAAAGCCAATAAAACAATGCCGAACGCGATAGGCGTCCAAATGGCAAGGCTCAACAATCCCATTTTGTTACTTCCTTATTTGTTGAGCCAGACGAAATACGTCATGAGCAAAAAGATACCCAAAATCATCACCAAGGCGTAGTGGTACAAGAAGCCCGATTGCAACTTGCGGGTCCAGTTTGCAACCATGCCCACCAATTTCCAAGAGCCATTCACGACCAATCCGTCGATCAAGGTGCGATCGCCGACTTTCCAAAGTCCTGTACCTAAAGCGCGCGCGCCACGGGCCAAGATGTTTTCGTTGATCCAATCCATGTAGTACTTGTTTTCCAAGATGACCACCAAGGGCCGCAATGCACGGCCGATGGCCGCAGGCACTGCTGGATTGACAAGGTACATGTACCAAGCCACTACGACGCCAGCTAACGCCAGCCAGAATGGCGCCGTAGAAATGGCATGCATGGCCATGGCAACGGGGCCATGGAATGCGGCAGCCAATTCCTTCATGGCATGGTGTTTGTCAGCGTCGACAAAAATAGCGTCCTTGAGGAAGTCACCGTACAACATGCCGTTGATGGTCATGTAGCCAATGACCACAGAAGGAATGGCCAACAAAATCAAAGGCACAGT
>JBIKJX010000017.1:0-13138 GCA_044360785.1 Limnohabitans sp. | reverse complement strand
GGTTGTAGGCTTGTGTTTCTTCAGGCGACATGTGTTTGTTGCCACGCGCAAAAAGTTTGCCAACATCAAAGTCAGGATTGTCTTTGCACCATGTGCGCCAACTGATAAAACCGTCTGACAAAGGCGTTTCACCAGTAGTCAAGGTGGTATTCATAACCAGCAAACCCACAAAGCGATTGGGCAAGGCCATGGGCAGGGTCAAGCCTAAAATACCGCCCCAATCTTGCACCACCAAGACGACTCTTTCTAAGTTCAATCTTTCGATGAACGCCAACAATACATTTCGATGGAAATCAAAGCTGTGCTGATTCGCTTTTTTAAACTTGTCACTCTTTCCAAATCCAATCAGATCGGGTGCAACAACACGGTGCCCTGCAGCGACAAACGTCGGAATCATCTTGCGGTAGAGATAACTCCACGCAGGATTGCCATGCAAACACAAATACGTCAGCTGATCATTTTTGTTTGCGTCCTTGACCTCATCCAAGTAATGCATTCTGAGCCCATTGAGCGCTGGCAAATCCGACAGATAGTTGGCACGCCATGGATAGTCTGGCAACCCTTCAAACCATTCATCTTGGGGTCTAAGAGCATCTTCGCGCAAAGGATTGGTATTCATACGCTTGGGTTTAAAAAACTGTTGTAAAAGCTGCTTGGATTCATCGGCCATGACCCCACCCAAAACCGAAGTCTGATGGTTAATGCTGGCATTCAGAAACACATTATGGACTGAGCCTGCAGCACCCGTTTTAGGCTCTGATGCACCAAACACCACCCTCGAAATTCTTGAATTCAGAATGGCCCCCGCACACATGGTGCAGGGTTCTAAGGTGACATAGAGGGTGCAATCTTCCAACCTGTAATTGCCAATATTTTGAGCCGCATCACGAAGTGCCAAAAGTTCAGCATGTGCGGTGGGGTCTGTTAGACCCACTGGGCCGTTGCGCCCTTTTCCGACCACAACGCCATTCCGAACCACCACGGCACCCACAGGCACCTCGCCGCTTTGACCTGCCTGATGGGCCAGCTCAAGGGCAGCAGCCATCCACTTTGAGTCTTGGTTCATGACACCATTCCAAGGCGTCTCATCCAAAGTGCCAGAGCTTTTTCAGACGCATTACCCGTCTCATAGGCCGCATGCATGGCCGCATGCGACTCGGGTCGATGTTGGTTCAGTTTGACTTTGGTTTGAATGTCCAGCATTTGCATTTCAAAAGCCACAATGCCGTTCAGCATGGCATGGGTGTAGGTTTCTGGCAATTCACGCCACTGCTGCGCATAAGGCGGTTCATGGTCTGAAATCAGTTGTTTCAAGATGGCATCTTTGGCCTCTTCACCTTCCAACATGCGTACTTGCGCCTTCACATGAACAGCCAGATAACTCCAGGTGGGCACCCGAATAAGATCAGGATAAACGGCAGGCGACATGTAGGCTTGAGGGCCCATGAAAGTTAGCAATACATCGGGTCGCTGAACTAAAAACGCAGCATGTGGATTGCCTTTGGCCACATGACCTAACAACAAATCTTGGCTGGTATCTGTTGGATGCGACACCAATTTAATGGGAATGTGACTGACAAAAGGAAAGCCTTCATCGTCATTTGAAATGAGGCTGGCAAAGGGGTGTTCTCGAATGATGGTTCGAGCATGCTCAGGAAAATTAAATTGCTTTGGGAGGTACATAGAGATTTTGTACGGCGGTAGTTGACGCCTTTAAATATATGTACCTGCAAGGGTCAAAACTTGACCGCCGGTTCGCATCTTGAAGCGGGCAACTCCTGCACTGCGAACGGTATTGACACCGCCTAAATCCAATACACGAATACCTCTGGTTTGTAACTCTTCGATGGCTCGCCACAAGATCAAATGGTGTGCATTTAAGTCACGACCTTGCTCACTGGTCCATCCAATTTGATAAGTTGCAGCTTCACCGTGAATCAAGAACAGCATGGCAGCAACCCGGTCACGGCCCACATCGGCTCTGAGCGTCAAAATATTTTTAGTCGGCTGCTTGCGTGATTGCACATAGTGATCAAAAAAGGGCAAGGGCAAACCTTCCAGCTGCTTGTCAATGCGCTGTTGCATTTCGTTCTCAAGCAACCACCTGTATTGGCCCACGTTCGTACCAACCCGTTGAACAGACAACACGCTGGCTTCTGCACCAGCCAAACTGGTTCGCCACCGACCTTCAAGTTGAGCTCTTAGATCTGCCATGGGTTTGGCAATGTCTAACATGACGGTTGACATGCCAGACATGATGCGTCGCATGGGATGTAAACCATGCGCTTGGCCTTCGGGTACTTCCGGTGTAACCGCCATAAAACGAATGCCCGTTAAAGGCAAGCTTTTCTTCATGGCTTTGTAAACCATTGCTTGCGCATCCGGCGATAAATTCTTAGACCAGATTGGTCCACGAGTGCACAGTGCGACGGCACCTAAGCGTCCCCATTTCCTGACAATGAATTGCGCCTGTGCTATTTGTTCACCTTGATCCACAACACGGGCTCGCAATACGGGAACGCCCAACAATTTAAGACTTGAGCCATAGGCCCAATCTTGTTGCAAAGCCCCTGCTGCTGCCGCATGAACTTTGTCCCATTCTGTAAGTTCATGACCTTCCCAATGCACTATCATTACCACACCTCTTTCGATGCGAAATTAAAGCGCAAAGTCATGCTTAAAAAATTCCTTGAGAAACGAAGTGCCCAAACAGTCATGGGATACAAACTCAAAGAGCCTCGCCCAACTTGGCTGGCAGGCTTTTGGGCTGCAGTGTATTTTGGCTTGCCATTTTTTTTATTCACGGTACTGCTAGACATCGCCATTGAATGGTTTTCAGGAAAGTGTTACGGATTGTGGTGCTATTTTCAATGAAATTGGCACCCATCAAGCCTTGAAGAGACCCTGCAAGCTGGTATCACTTTTAAATCCTGGAAATAAATCGGCCACATTGCTTTCTGGTATGCCCAAGCAGCGCTTCAGGGCTTGGCTAAACACCCCTCTGAAATCGTGGTGAACTGGCAAATCTCTGCCCTCGTTCAATTTGTCTTTTGACAATCCATCCCACCGGCCATGCCACTGACCTCCTCGAACCGCATTGCCCATCAGCCACATCACATTGCCATGACCATGGTCAGTGCCGCGAGTGCCATTTTCTGCGCAAGTACGACCAAACTCACTGGCCACCATGACCACGTCATTGGGCTCATTGAAGGCTTCTCTGAGCTGCAACAGGGTATTGCTCAAATTGGTGAAATTGTTGGCCAACAAGCCAGTGACATTGCCTTGGTTGATGTGCGTGTCCCACCCCCCGGACGATAAGAAACCAATTTTCAATTGTCGGTTTTGACGCATCAACATGCCAAGATGCTTGGCATCCAAAGCCAAACCCTGGGGTGAGCCTGCACCGTTGTTGGCGGCTTGTTGTTCTGCTGACATGGCGTTACCTGAAGGCCGCAACATGGCTGCAGTCGACATTCGATTGTTTGCACCTTCGAGCATGGCGTTGGCCAATTTTTCGTCGCCAGCGTAGAGTTGCATGATGGCTTCACGGGTTTTGGTCTCTGCCAATGTGCCAGCGCGCGTTGCAGACAAACCATTGCCCACCAAGCGCACGGGTTGAGGTCCTGTCAAAATTCGAGGGCTGCTTTCTCCGACACCAATGGCATGGATGCCTGCGCCCTGCCCTAACATGCCAGCCAAAACATTGAACCATCCGGGTGAAGGTGAACTCAAACCAGGTTTGCCTGTTTCCCAATGGTACTGAGCATCAAAATGCGAGCGAGTCGTATCGGGTGAACCCGCGCAAGGCACTGCAGCCAAGACCCCTTGTTGCCAAAGGGGCAAGAGGGCTTCGCAGGCCGGATGAAGTCCAAAGAGATCATCTAACTTTAGCGCCGTCTTTGAAGAGCCATCAGGCTTGGCGATGCCAATCGTAGGCCGCAGCGTTGCATAGTGAGGATCACCATGGGGCACCAACATGGACAGACCATCGTATGCACCCCTTAAAAAAACCAAGACCAATCGGCCATTTTGTGCGTTGTCATTGGCATGCGCTTGGAGGCCCGACAATGCAAATGCACCTGTGCCAAGCGCATGCAAAATAACTTCGCGTCGAGATTTCAACATGATCATTCTCCGACTTTCTATTTGAAAACCAACTCAGAACTTCCCAACACAAAACCCATTCTCTGCGAGGGCGTTTGTGACAGGAGTGCTTTGAGCGTACTTTCTGACATGTAGGGATACAAATCGGTTCTTTCGGGCGAATTGCGTGCAATGTTCAAGGCAAAGTCAATGCGACGCGTCAGGGCTTCTGGTGTCAGCCATGTGTTGGCATCAAATGAATAGCCATCGGGTGTTTGCCAGTTTTGGATGGCCTGTCCAGCAACGGCTGAGTAGCCAAACGATTGCAACCATTTGGTGCGATCTTGACCAGCATTCAGCACGCGCATGCTGGCACATGCAAAATCATAAGGCGTACGGTACAACTTGTTGGAGGGGTCCCAAAAGGCTTCATGGCGCAACATGACAGACATCACTTCATAAATGTTGCCCCGAGTTTTAAGAAATGTTTGAGCCATGAGGTCAACCAACACTTTGGGCGGATTGTCTGACACAAAGTATTGCGCCAGACGTTGCGAAATTCTTTGCGCTGTTGCGGGATGATTGGCCAAAAAGCGAATCAATTGTTCACCTTCTTGTACGCCTGAATTTTGCGCGGAAGTTGGCACGGTTTGGCCCATCACAGACTTGCTGCCCGACTCATGCAGCCGCAACACAAACTGAAAACCGTCAGCTGAACGCGGCGAAATGGTCCAACCCGTCAATACGCGAGCGAGTTCTAAAACATCTTTCTGGGTGTAGCCACCGTTCACGCCCAACGTATGGAGCTCCATCAATTCTCGTGCGTAGTTTTCATTGAGACCTCTTGCATTTTGCCCGGCCCTTGCTGCTTGTGGGCTAACACTGAGCCACTGGTCTAAGTAGTAAAGCATGGCCGGATGTTTGGCACTGGCCAAGACCAAGTCCTCAAATTGACCTAAGGCATGTGCCCGTGCCACATTGATCGCATAGTGGCCTGCAAAGGGTCGAACGGAACCCTTCTGTTGATAAACATTGAAGTGGTTAAACCAAAATTCGGTCATGCGAGCCAAAAGGGGTTGCTCGACATTGTCGTTACTGCAACTGGCCAGAC
The DNA here is from genome assembly GCA_044360785.1 of Limnohabitans sp. Taxonomy (GTDB): domain Bacteria; phylum Pseudomonadota; class Gammaproteobacteria; order Burkholderiales; family Burkholderiaceae_C; genus Limnohabitans_A. The sequence goes on along the minus strand of JBIKJX010000017.1, from coordinate 7,941 downwards.
GCCATGCAATGGCTTTGTTCACTTGGGTTCTGTTGTAGAACAAAGGATCCGCTGGTTCTTGGAAATTAAAGCGCCGTTCGTTTGCAACAAATTCATTGATGCGTGTGCCTGCAGGGACAGCAGCCCGAGCTTCGCGTTCTTGGCGAGCACCATCAAAAATGGTCGGCAAAGACGCATTGATAGAAACCAAGTCGGCAGGCAGATTGGGTGCTTGGAGACTGGCTGCCTTAGCGTCTGCCAATTGTTTGAGGGCCCACGCTTTTGGATTGCCTTGGGACTTTATTTCTGCTATCGATGTGGGTGTAGGACCATACGTCAGGCGATTGATTGACCGCCATTCGGCGGCAGGACCTTCAGGCGTTGGTGTTTCTGTCGACTTAGAAACAATGCCCGACAGGGATTTGGAACTGGGGACCTGTGCACAGCCCCACAATGACAACAACAAACAGGCTTCAAGCAGCAGCCAAAAAGGCTGACGAGGGTTGAAACACGTTTGCAGTTTCATTTGTTTGTTGATTTATTCCCACTCAATGGTGGCTGGCGGTTTGCTACTCACGTCATAGGTGACGCGGTTAATGCCGCGCACTTCATTGATGATACGGCCTGAAACTTTTTTGAGCAAGGCATAAGGCAGTTCCGCCCAATCTGCTGTCATGAAGTCTGTGGTTTGAACCGCGCGCAGGGCCACCACATAGTCGTAGGTTCGACCATCACCCATGACACCCACGCTCTTAACGGGCAAGAAAACCGTGAAGGCTTGGCTGGTCAGGTCGTACCAAGACTTACCAGACTCGTCTTTGAAGTTGCGCAATTCTTCAATAAAGATAGCGTCAGCTTTGCGAAGCAAGTCGGCGTATTCTTTTTTCACTTCACCCAAAATGCGGACCCCTAGACCTGGGCCTGGGAAAGGATGGCGATAAACCATCTCACGGGGCAAGCCCAAGGCCACACCCAATTCACGCACTTCGTCTTTGAACAATTCACGCAAAGGCTCCAGCAGCTTCAAGCCCAGCTGCTCAGGCAAGCCACCGACGTTGTGATGGCTCTTGATGGTGACAGCTTTTTTACTCTTGGCACCGCCAGATTCAATGACATCAGGGTAAATGGTGCCTTGCGCTAAGAAACTTGCGCCTTTGTGACCGCCTGTACCGGCTTTCAGTTTGGCTGCTTCGTCTTTGAAAACATCTACAAACAAACCACCAATGATTTTGCGCTTTTGTTCGGGCTCACTGATGCCGGCCAGCTTGCCCAAGAACAAATCGCTGGCATCCACACGAATCACCCTTGCGTGCAATTTGCCAGCAAACATTTCCATGACCATGTCGCCTTCGTTCAGGCGCAACAAGCCGTGGTCCACAAACACACATGTCAGTTGGTCGCCAATGGCGCGGTGAATCAGGGCTGCAGCCACTGAAGAATCAACGCCACCGGAAAGGCCCAAAATAACTTCTTCGTCGCCCACTTGCGCTCGAATTTTGGCAACGGCCTCTTCGATGTAATCGCCCATGATCCAATCGGGGCGGGCTTTGCAGATGTCCAAAACAAATCGGTTTAAAAGGGCTTGTCCTTGAACGGTGTGCGTCACCTCAGGGTGAAACTGAACCGCATAGAAATGCCTGGTCTCGTCGGCCATGCCGGCAATGGGACAGGCTGGCGTAGAGGCCATGACTTTAAAGCCCGCAGGCAACTGCGTCACTTTGTCACCATGGCTCATCCAAACTTTGAGCATGCCATGGCCTTCTGGCGTGGCAAAGTCTTCAATGTCTTTGAGTAATGCTGTGTGGCCATGTGCGCGCACTTCGGCATAACCAAATTCTCTTGTTTGACCGGCTTCTACTTTGCCGCCTAACTGTTCTGCCATGGTTTGCATGCCATAACAAATACCCAAGACAGGAATACCCAGTTCGAACACGGCATCGGGTGCGCGATCGTCAACTTCGTAAACACTGGCATGAGAACCTGAAAGAATAATGCCTTTCAGGTTGCCATCTTTGGCATAGTCGCGAACCCAGTCACTGCTGACATCACAAGGGTGAACTTCGCAAAACACATGGGCTTCACGCACACGTCGTGCAATGAGTTGTGTCACTTGTGATCCAAAGTCGAGGATCAGAATTTTGGAATGCTGCATGGGTCAAACAAGCTCAATTTAAAAATGCAATAAAAATGGATTTAGTCGGCGCGATAATTCGGCGCTTCTTTGGTAATTTGAACATCGTGCACATGGCTTTCGCGGATGCCAGCAGAGGTGATCTCCACAAATTCTGCTTTGTTGCGCATGTCCTCGATGGTGGGGCATCCACAGTAGCCCATGCTGGCACGCAAGCCGCCCGCCATTTGGAACAAGATGGCCACAACTGATCCTTTGTAGGGCACACGACCTTCAATGCCTTCGGGAACCAGCTTATCGGCATTGGGGTTGCCCGTGCTCGATTCTTGGAAATAACGGTCTGCACTGCCCTGCTGCATGGCGCCAATGCTGCCCATACCGCGATAGCTTTTATAGCTGCGACCTTGGTACAAAATAACTTCACCAGGGGCTTCTTCTGTACCGGCAAACATGCCACCCATCATGACTGTACTGGCACCCGCAGCAATGGCTTTGGCAATGTCACCGCTGTATCGAATACCGCCATCCGCAATCAAGGGCACACCTGTACCGGTCAAGGCTGTTGCGACGTTGTCGATGGCCATGACTTGCGGCACGCCCACGCCAGCCACAATGCGTGTGGTGCAAATTGAACCAGGTCCAATGCCCACTTTGACAGCATCTGCACCCGCTTCAACCAAAGCCAAAGCAGCCGCACCAGTTGCAATGTTGCCGCCAATCACTTCAATTTGAGGATAGTTATTTTTAACCCAACGGACGCGTTCAATGACGCCTTTGCTGTGGCCGTGTGCAGTGTCCACCACAATGGCATCGACGCCGGCCTTGACCAAAGCTTCCACACGTTCTTCGGTACCATCCCCCACTCCCACAGCTGCACCCACCAAAAGGCGTCCTGATGCATCGCGAGCGGCCAGCGGAAAGTTGAGCTGTTTGGTGATGTCTTTGACAGTAATCAGACCCTTCAATTCAAAAGCATCATTGACAACCAGCAAGCGTTCCAATTTGTATTTGTTCAGGAGCGCCTTCGCCTCTTCGGGCGTGGTGCCTTCGGGGACCGTGATCAAACGCTCTCGAGGCGTCATGATCTCACTCACGGGTTGGTCATAGCGCGTTTCAAAACGCATGTCGCGGCCCGTCACAATGCCCACAACTTTGCCGCCTTGGCAAACTGGAAATCCAGAAACACCCAACTCTTCAGACAAGGCCATGACCTGTCTTACTTTGGTATCGGGGGTGATCACCACCGGGTCACGCAAAACGCCCGATTCGTAACGTTTGACTTTGGCCACTTGTGCCGCTTGTTCTTGGGGTGTGAGATTTTTATGAACGATACCAATCCCGCCTTCTTGCGCAATGGCGATGGCCAAGCGTGCTTCTGTGACAGTGTCCATGGCGGCCGAAACCAAGGGCAGGTTCAGTCGAAGTTTGCGTGTAAATTGGGTTGCGAGAGACGTGTCCTTAGGCAGGACTTGGGAGTAGGCTGGCACCAACAACACATCGTCGAAGGTGAGGGCTTTACCGAGCAGGCGCATGAGGGAGGGCTCCAAAAAAAGGATTGTACCCTTGTCATGGCCCAGTTTGGCTTGAAAAGAGGCCGATCAATAGCCTGGAACCGCCCCCTCTCGGCGTTTTGCAAAGAGGCCAGTTCTGCCCTTCCCTTGCCGATTAAATCGTTGTTTTCTGGCCAATTTAGGGTCGACCTTCAAGGGTCGGTAAATTTCCAGACGGTCGCCATCCTTTAAAACGTAGGTTAAGGGCACTTTGCGACCCCAAACACCCTGACCCGTGGCATGGCTCAATGCCACGAGAACAGAATCAGCTTGAGCAGAATCTGTTGATTCGTTGGCAACGGCAGTTTTAAAAAATTGCAGCGCTTGAACAACCGTGGTGCCATCGATCAATGTCAAGCGATGCGTCAAGCTTTCTCTGGGCGCAGGACTGAAAACACACTCAACGTGAATCATGCCGATTCAGTCCCATAGACCTGCTCAGCACGCTTCACAAAAGCATCAACCAGTGTGGCCGCAATTTTGTCAAAGACTGGCCCAACCACAGCGGCCAAAGTTGCACTGGCAAAGCCGTATTCCAAAGAAAGGGTCACTTTGCAGGCTCTTTGAGAGTTGTCACCGACAGGTTCAAAAGTCCATGTGCCATCCAAATTGGAGAACGGTCCTTTGATCAACTTCATGTGAACTTCTCGGTTTTCGATGTGGGTGTTGTGCGTGACAAAAACTTGATTCAGTCCCGCCATGCCGATGCCCACTTCGGCGTCCATTTCTAATCCACTCGATTGAAGGACTTTAGACTGATGGCACCAAGGCAAAAAATTCTTGTACTGATCAACATCTGTGACCAGGCGAAACATTTCCTCGGGCGAATACCAGATTAGGACGGTTTTAAGAAGTTTCTTCATACAATAAGCGCAGTAGTTCAGATTGTAATTTCTCTCAGACACCCCTTGCAAATGCAAGCTCAGGAAGCGCTTTAAAACATCCTCATGGCAACGCCACCCAAAAAATCAAAAGGCACCGGATCGTCCGGCGTCATTGCAGAAAATAAAAAGGCTGCCTTCGACTACTTTTTTGAGGAACGGCATGAGTGCGGCATGGTGCTAGAAGGCTGGGAAGTCAAGGCTGTCCGCGAGGGCAAAGTTCAGCTCACCGATGGCTATGTGGTCATTCGCAACAAAGAGATGTTCATCATTGGTTGTCTCATCAACCCGCTCAAAACGGCCTCCTCACACGTCAATCCTGAAGCAGCCAGAACCCGCAAATTGCTCTTAAAACGCGATGAAATTGATCGCCTGACCAGCAAAGTTGAACAAAAAGGCTTTACCTTGGTGCCCATCAATTTGCACTGGAAAGCGGGTTTCATCAAATGCGAAGTGGCACTGGCCAAGGGCAAGGCTGAGCACGACAAACGCGACACCATCAAAGACCGCGAAGGCAAACGCGAAGTGGAGCGCGCTATGAAGAGCCGGAACCGCTAAGTCTGTTGACAAGGCCCTCTTCAGCCTCATCGGAACTGAGCGCGCCTTATTTCAGGTGACGCAAAGGGTGCGTCTCTGCAGTCCAAGGGCTGTTGAAAAACAATGGCCATTCCTCAGCAGAAACATCCGCAATTTGCTTGTGGGCCCAATTCGGTTGATGGTCTTTGTCAACGGCCAATGCGCGAATCCCTTCTACAGTCTCGCTGCTTTCACGCAAATGAAAACAGTGATGCACCAAATCGCGTTCCATGCGGAGGTCATCTGCCAATCCCATGTTTCTGGCTTTGCGAATTTGAGCCAACACCACGTGCACCATGAGTGGCGAGGCCTTGTTCAAGCTTGCCAAGGTTTGAGTCGCCCATTCAGAGTTGAGTTGCGCCAATGCCAGGCTAATTTCCAATGCAGAGGGCAAGGCGAAAATTTTGTCAATTTCTGACTTATTGGGAAATGAAGTCGCTTCCAACTTTGTAAATTGACTTTGAACCCACCGCTCAACGGCTTCGCCACTTTCAAAAGGCGTGCTGAGCAACGTTTTCCATATCATGGGCAAGCGTTGAACTTCAATCAAGCCATCGGCCAAACTCGCTTGAATGGCTTGTGGGCCATTGATTTTTTGCCCCGTGAGAGCCAAATATTCGCCAATACGACCCGGGCAACGACTCAAAAAATAGCCACCGCCCACATCTGGAAACAAGCCAATGTGAGTTTCTGGCATGGCCATCTGCGTTTTGTCCGTCACAACGCGAACACTGGCACCTTGGCTGATGCCCATGCCACCGCCCATCACAACACCATCCATGAATGCGATGTAGGGCTTGGTATAAGTGTGAATCAGGTGGTTGAGTGCGTATTCTTCGGTGAAGAAATCGGCCAAACTGTTGTCACCCGCCAAAGCAGCTTGGTGAAAAAAGCGAATGTCACCGCCCGCACAAAAATGTCCAAAGGGCCCTTCCTTGCCCTGCCCCCTCACCAATACGGCCAGAACTTGAGGATTGGATTGAAAAGACAGCAAGGCTTGTGTGATCAGCCTGACCATCTCTAAAGACAAAGCATTCAATGCCTTGGGGCGGTTGAGTGTGATACACCCAACTCTGCCAACAACCTCAGAAATGATGAGAGATTCTGAACTGATGGTGCTTGCATTATTGAGATTCGACATTGCGTTCTTTCCATCCAAACCATTCGTTAGCAAACAAAGCGGCAAGGACCATGCTACCGCCAATGAGGACACTGAAATGTGGTTCTTCGTTGGCCCATAGCCATGCCAACGCAATGCCAAAAATAACTTCAAGCAAGGCGAGCAATGAAACTTCAGGTGCCTTTAGAACTCGCGCACAAATAACCGACAGTGTGCATGGGATGGCCAGCTGAAAGACACCCAAAACAGCCAATAGACCCATGTCGTGGGCATTGGCTTGCAATGGCAGAGCCAGAGGCAATGTGACCAAGGCAGACAATAGCGCCCCAACAAATACGCTTGGAACCAAGTCCAATGTCAGGCCGCTTGCTTGACTTTTCTGAATCAGGGTCCATTGTGTTGCACCTGCCAAAGGCACGATCAAAGCGATACTGATGCCAAGTACAAAATTGGGTTCACCCAACTGCAACTGAGAATTAAAAATAAGCCCAATGCCCAGGCCCGCAAAAGCGATGGCCAACCAAGTTCTCAATGGCAAGCGGTGCGATGCAAACAACCAAGCGCCAAGGGCAGTAAACAAAGGTCCACAAGCCAAAGTGATGAGCACATTGGCAACAGCCGTCAATGTGAGGGCCATCATGAAGGCTGTAAACATACAAGCCCAGCAAAGACCCGATAGCCAAAAGTAAGGACTGCGCCAGGGTATGGATTTCCAAAATCCCATACCCCGCCAAACACTCATGATGACGATCAGGCCCAGCGCGGTAAACGCACTTCGCCAAAACGTCACTTCAAAACCGCGGACTTGATCAAGGTGCCGTGTCACGACGCCTGCAATGGACCACATGGCGGTCACCAGCACCATCAAGGCAACTGCGTGACCGTGTTTGAGTTTCAGCACGATGGTGTGCTTGTTGTGCGTTAAACCTTAAGCGCGACCTGCGCGCTTACGCTCGTGCTCTTTCAAGAAGCGCTTGCGCAATCGAACGCTCTTGGGCGTGATTTCGACCAACTCGTCATCATCAATGAATTCCACGCCATATTCCAGTGTGAGGTCAATGGGCGGGGTAATTTTGATGGCGTCTTCTTTACCAGACACACGGAAATTGGTGAGCTGCTTGGTACGCGTCGCATTCACAACCAGGTCGTTGTCGCGGCTGTGAATACCGACAATCATGCCCTCGTAAACTGGGTCGTTGGCCTTCACGAACATGCGGCCACGGTCGTCCAACTTGCCCAAGGCGTAGGTGAAAATTTCACCATCGTCCATGGAAATCAATACGCCGTTTTTGCGGCCACCAATTTCACCTTTGTGGGCTTCGTAGCTGTCAAAAATGTTGGAGATCAAACCAGAGCCACGCGTCAAGTTCAAGAACTCGTTGGTAAAACCAATCAAACCACGGGCTGGGATACGGTATTCCAAACGCACACGGCCGCGGCCATCGGGTTCCATGTTGACCAACTCACCTTTGCGCTCGCCCAAGGCTTGCATCACGCCACCTTGGTGTGTTTCTTCGATGTCAGCTGTGACCAATTCGATCGGCTCATGGCGCTCGCCATTGACATCACGATAGACAACGCGTGGCTTTGACACGGCCAATTCGTAACCTTCACGACGCATGTTTTCCAACAAGATGGTGAGGTGCAATTCACCGCGACCGGCCACATCAAAGATACCTTCTTCGTCGGTTTCTTTTACGCGCA
>JBIKJX010000242.1:0-3694 GCA_044360785.1 Limnohabitans sp. | reverse complement strand
CGACTTGCACTTTCCCAAATTTACCGACGGCCGCGCATACAGCCAAGCCTTCTTACTTCGCCGCCGTTTAGGCTTCAAGGGTGAAATCCGCGCAACAGGTGATGTCCTGATCGATCAATTGGTGTCCATGGCGCGCACAGGTTTTGATGTGGCCGTTTTGCGCGAAGGTTTGGACGCCAGTGCTGCGCAACGTCAATTCGATCGCTTTCCAGCCTACTACCAAGGTTCGGCAGTCGATACACAGCCCTTGTTTGCAAAGGCAGTGGCATGAGTATGTCCACATTGAGTCAAAGCAATCAAAGCAACAAGGCCAACGCCATTGCTTTGCACGCCAAACCCAGTGACAATTTTTTAGAGAATGTTGCAGAGACCGTTTCGTTGCTGCAGCAATCCGTCACCGATTTCAGCCCCGTCACTCAGGCTTCAAGTCTAGGTGCTGAAGATGTGGTCATCACGCACCTGATTAATGCCAATGCGCTGAATATTCCTGTGTTTGTCCTGGAAACTGGCGCTTTGCACCACGAGACCTTGGCCTTGTTGGAACGGACACAAGCGCACGCCAGTACACCCATCAAGGTCTACCGTCCCGCCAACGAGAAGGTCATTGAGTTTGTCAAAGCACACGGACAAAACGCCATTTACGAAAGCTTAGTACTTCGCAAAGCATGCTGCCAAGTTCGCAAATTGGCGCCCTTGGCAGAGGCCCTGAAAGGTCAACGCGCTTGGGTCACAGGACTGCGACGTGAGCAATCAAGCAATCGGGCTGAAGTGCCTTTGATCGATCGCACAGATGAACCTTCTAAAGGGCTTATCAAACTCAACCCCTTGGCGAATTGGACATGGGGGGATGTCTGGCATTACATCGCCATCAACCAAGTTGACTACAACCCTCTACATGATCAGTTTTTCCCAAGCATCGGTTGTGCGCCTTGTACACGCGCTATCAGTTTGGGTGAAGAGTTTCGCGCGGGTCGTTGGTGGTGGGAAGATGAAGCGGCCAAAGAGTGCGGCTTGCACGCGAAAAAATAATGCATTGCGCTAAATCAACACACAACACTATAAAAATCATGAACGCTCGCACCGAACCCGAACTGTTGCACCATTTGAGCAACGCCCATCTGGATGCGCTTGAAGAAGAAACCATCTTCATCCTGAGAGAAGTGGCTGCCGCATTTGAGCGTCCCACCCTGCTTTTCTCTGGCGGAAAAGATTCATTGGTTATGCTCAAATGCGCCGAAAAAGCCTTTGTCGACAAACAAAAAGGCGGACGCATCCCCTACCCTTTGTTGATGATTGACACAGGTCACAATTTCAAAGAGGTGACAGACTTTCGCGATTTTCGCGCCAACGAATTAGGCGCAAATCTCATCGTACGCAACGTTGAAGATTCCATGAAACGCGGCACTGTTCGATTGGCACACCCTGGAGAGTCTCGCAACGTTCACCAGTCGGTTACCTTGCTCGAAGCCATTGAAGAGTTTAAATTTGATGCGCTGATTGGCGGCGCTCGTCGCGACGAAGAAAAAGCACGCGCCAAAGAACGCATCTTCAGTCACCGCGACAGCTTTGGTCAATGGCAACCCAAATCTCAACGCCCTGAACTGTGGTCATTGTTCAATACCAAATTGCACCCAGGCGAACACTTCCGAGTCTTTCCAATTTCAAATTGGACAGAGCTTGATGTCTGGCAATACATTGCCCGCGAAAACATCGCGCTTCCCTCCATCTATTATTCTCACAAGCGTGAGGTGGTTGACCGCCGCGGCCTGCTGGTGCCTGTGACTGAGTTGACACCGCCCAAAGATGGCGAACAAGTTGAAATTCGCGATGTGCGTTTCCGTACTGTGGGTGACATCACCTGCACGTGTCCCGTTGAAAGCACTGCGGCCTCCCCAGAGGAAATCGTCATTGAAACATTGGTGGCAGAGGTTAGCGAACGCGGCGCCACCCGCATGGACGACAAGACATCAGACGCCTCCATGGAAAAACGCAAAAAAGACGGATATTTCTAATGATCACCAGCGACAAATTAGATTCGACTCACAATTCGAACCCTGTTTTCGAATGCAATTCAAATGCACTGAAATTCATCACCTGCGGTTCGGTCGACGATGGTAAAAGCACCCTCATTGGCCGCTTGCTGGTTGACACCAAAGCCGTTTTACAAGATCACTTGGCGGGCGTGCAACGGCAAGGTGAAACCGATTTAGCTTTACTGACCGATGGCTTGTCTGCAGAGCGCGAACAAGGCATCACCATTGATGTCGCCTATCGGTATTTCAGCACTGAAGCTCGTAAGTTCATCATTGGGGATGCACCTGGTCATGAGCAATACACGCGCAACATGGTGACGGCAGCATCCAGTGCTGACGCGGCAGTGGTCTTGGTCGATGCAACTAAACTCGATTGGAAAGATGAAAACCTCAATCTGTTGCCTCAAACGCGGCGTCACAGTTTGCTATTGAAGTTGCTTCGCGTTCCCTCTGTCGTCTTTGCAATCAACAAACTCGATGCGGTGGAAGATGCAACATTGGCCTACCAGCACATCCAGAGTGCTTTGGCCAATTTCGCCAGTGAGGCTGGCCTCAATGTCAAAGCTTGGGTTCCAATTTCGGCCCTTAAAGGATGGAATGTGGTGGACAGTCAAGCCAACTGGGGTGGCTACACTGGCCCCAGTCTGTTGCAAATTTTAGAAACACTGCCCAGCACGCCTGCTGAAGTCGATGTGGCCATGAGTTTTCCCGTCCAATGGGTTGAAAAATTCCATGACTCCAGTGTCACACACCAAGGTCGCCGCGTGCTCTGGGGCCGTGTGGCAACAGGCACCTTAAGCGTAGGACAAAGCGTCAAAGTGTTTCCAAGTGGCCAATTGGCGGCGGTTGCTCAAGTGCTCTCAGCAACACGACAAGACACCACCAAATTGACGGGGCAAAGTGCAGGTGTGGTGCTTGACCGCGAAGTCGATGTGTCACGGGGTGATTGGCTCGTAGCGGCCGACTCTGGCTTAGAGGGCAAACAGCAAATCGATACCACCATCGCTTGGATGGACGATGAACCCTTGGTACCAGGTCGCCTCTATTGGGCTTTGCACGGTCACCGCTGGGTCAAAGCCAAGGTTCAACGCATTGTGCATCGCCTGAACATCCATACTTTGACCGAGGAGGAAGCCTCTGAACTGGCCGCCAACGCTGTGGGACATGTCACTTTGGCCTTTCAAGAACCCCTGATGACCCTTCCTTTTGCCAAGTCTCGCGTCTTGGGTGCCCTTATTTTGGTAGACACTGCCAGCCATAAGACCTCAGGCGCAGTATTGGTGAATTAAGACAGCCCCCCTTAACTGTCTTAAAATGCCCATTTTCGGACGCTATCCCCATGGCGTTCATTCATGCCCTAGCCATTACAAATTGTCATGACCCACGTTGTTTCTGAATCCTGTATCCGCTGCAAATACACCGACTGCGTGGACGTCTGCCCAGTTGACTGCTTCCGCGAAGGCCCTAATTTCCTGACCATTGACCCCGATGAGTGCATTGATTGCGCTGTTTGCATTCCAGAGTGCCCGGTCAATGCCATCTACGCAGAAGAAGATCTGCCGGCTGACCAAGTTCACATGACCAAGCTCAATGCTGAATTGGCCCAGTTGCCCAATTGGAAAAGCATCACCAAGCGCAAAACGCCCATGCCAGATGCAGAC
>JBIKJX010000241.1:0-3708 GCA_044360785.1 Limnohabitans sp. | reverse complement strand
TGGACAGCATCCAGGGCTGCAAGCCCAGTATGGCCAGGGCCTTTTCGTACCGCTGCTCGATGGGCGTGTCGAAAATGACGCTTGGATCGGCCTCGACCGTGAGCCAACTGTTTTCACCTATTTCTGACTCGAGTTGGCCTTCGCCCCAAGAGGCATAGCCCAAGGTCACAAGGACGCGTTTGGGGCCAGAACCATTGGCCATGGCTTCCAAAATGTCCTTGGAAGTGGTCATGGCCAAACCACCCGGCACGCTCAAAGTAGATGCATAGATGGAATTATTTTTTTCGGCAGTGTCTGGGCCGGGTTCGGCTGCATTGCCATCAGCCGGTTCTGAGTCGAGCGAATCGGCTTCTAGCATGGGTTCGTGCAAAACAAATCCACGCTCCGTTTGAACGGGGCCACCTTGCAATACATTGGATTGCAGTAGGTCTTCTCGGTGAAGGGTCAACTCGACTTTCTCGAACAAATGCTTCAGACTCAGGTCGCCGGGCTTGTTGATGATCAAGCCCATGGCACCCCGCTCAGAGTGCTCACATAAATACACCACACTCTTGGCAAATACAGGATCCTCCAAACCGGGCATGGCAATCAAAAAATGATGCGAAAGCTGAGTGGAGGCAAAATCGGCAGACATGTTCCAATTTTAACGGCCTCTAACCCATGCACAAACCCTTTTCTACCGGCTTGGTCTGGTTTCGACGCGATTTACGGGTGGCAGACAACACCGCCCTGTTCCACGCCCTCAAAAATTGCAACAAAGTGCATTGCGCCTTTGTCTTTGACACTGACATTTTGGAAAAGTTGCCCGCCAAAGACCGCCGTGTGGCCTTCATTCGAGAGTCATTGGTCGAGTTACACGCTCTCATTCAGCAAACGGCTGTCAATGCCGGCGTCGAAGCCCCAGTGGCCAGCCAAACCGGCCTCATCGTGGTCCACGGTCGCCCTCTCAAAGAAATTGCCCAGTTGGCCAAGCATTTGGAAGTCCAGGCCGTCATTGCCAACCATGACGATGAGCCCGCCGCCCTGGCCCGCGATGCCCAAGTCAGGGGCGCATTGGCCAATGCAGGGGTTGCATTCCATACCTATAAAGACCATGTGGTTTTTGAACGCCAAGAAGTTCTCACCTTGGCGGGCAACCCCTACACCGTCTTCACACCCTACAAAAACGCCTGGCTCAAAAAAATCCAGCCCCAAGACTTGGCGCCCCACCCCGTCGAAGCGCATGGGGCCGCGCTGGCCCCCAGGCCTAAAGCCTATCAATTGCCTGTGCCTAGCCTGCCCGACATTGGCTTTGAGCCCATCGACTTGAATGCCCTTCATTACAAATCGGGGGTGTCTGGTGGACAAGTTTTATTTGAAGACTTCTTGAACCGCATCGATCGCTATGAAGAAACACGCAACTTTCCAGCGGTCAAGGGCCCCAGCTATTTGAGTGTTCACCTGCGTTTTGGAACTGTGTCCATTCGCCAACTGGCCAATGAGGCATGGCACCGATACAAAAGCAGCGAAGGTGCCAGTGTGTGGTTGTCTGAGCTGATTTGGCGAGACTTTTATGCTCAAATTTTGGCCAACTTTCCGCATGTCGCCGAACGCAGTTTTAAGCCCGAATACGACCACATCAAATGGGATCACGGACCCCATGGCAAGGCACTGTTTGCTGCTTGGTGCGAGGGGCGCACAGGCTATCCCTTGGTCGACGCCGCCATGGCACAAATCAATCAAACGGGCTACATGCACAACCGCTTAAGAATGGTTGTGGCCTCTTTTCTCACCAAAGATTTGGGGGTGGACTGGCGTTGGGGCGAAAAATACTTTGCCGAACACCTCATTGACTTTGATTTGTCGGCCAACAACGGGGGCTGGCAATGGGCCAGTTCAAGCGGTTGCGATGCCCAACCTTATTTTCGAATTTTCAATCCCGTCACCCAAAGCGAAAAGTTCGATCCGCAGGGCAAATTCATCAAACGCTATTTGCCACAGTTGTCAGGTCTGCAAGGGGCCGACATCCACGCGCCATGGGAAGCCAAACCACTGAGTTTGCAAGCAGCGGGCGTGACGTTGGGAAAAGACTATCCAATGCCGGTGGTCAACCACGCAGAGGCTCGGGAAACAACCTTGGCACGTTATGCCGTGGTTAAAAAAGCAGCTTAAATGGCCACCATTTCGAAGTCTTCTTTGCGGGCACCGCACTCTGGGCATGTCCAGTTCATGGGCACGTCAGCCCATGCGGTGCCGGGGGCAATGCCGTCCTCTGGCCAACCAGCGGCCTCGTCATAAATCCAGCCGCAAATTAAGCACATCCAAGTTTTAGTATCAGTCACAGTGTGTCACCGGTGTCGAATAGAATGAAGCGATTGTATCGGGCTTCACTGTAACCCATGACCACGCCATTACCGCCATCAGAACTGCCAGAAGAAACCCTCGAAGGCGAAGAAGAAGCCAGCATTGCATGTGTGTTGGTGTTCAATTCGTCCGATCCCAGTGGATCGAGCGGCATCAGTGCCGATGTTTTGGCCATTGCTTCCGTGGGCGCACACGCCCTGCCCGTTCTCACTGGCGCCTACGCTCGTGACTCTGCCCAAATTTTTGACTTTTTCCCGCTCAACGAAGAAGCCGTGGGCGATCAAGCCCGGGCTGTTTTAGAAGACATACCGCCCCAAGTCATCAAAGTGGGCTTTGTCGGCAGCGCAGAAAACATCAGCATCATTGCCGAACTCACCGCCGACTACGACGGTGTTCCAGTGGTGGCCTACATGCCCAATTTGTCTTGGTGGGAAGACGATCTAATTGACCAATACCTAGACGCCTTCCGCGAACTGCTACTACCCCAAACCAGCATTTTGGTGGGTCATCACAGTACCTTGCGCCGCTGGTTGTTACCCGACTGGTCCAGCGAGAAAAACCCTGGCCCGCGCGACATTGCCAAAGCTGCTTCAGAGCTGGGCGTGCCTTACACATTGGTCACGGGCATCACCACCAACGACCAACACATCGACAACGTCTTGGCCACGCCCGAAACAGTGGTGGGCCACGAAAAGTTTGAGCGCATCGAAGCCGTTTTCAGTGGTGCAGGCGAAACACTTTCGGCCGCGCTCGCCGCATTAATTGCCACTGGACTTGATTTATCTGCAGCGACAAGCGAAGCTTTGCATTATTTGGACCGTTGCCTAGACGAGGGCTTTCGCCCTGGCATGGGCAAAGTCATTCCCGATCGCCTTTTTTGGGCACTGCCAGACACCGAAGACGATGAGTCTGAGGGCGAAGGCACCGACATGAACGTCGATTTTTTTGAAATGCCAATCAATGAAACCAAACACTGACCTCAACGAAACCCTGTTTGAACGTGCACGCCAAGTCATTCCTGGGGGTGTCAACTCCCCGGTGCGCGCATTTCGCGCAGTAGGCGGCACACCGCGCTTTGTCAAGCGCGCTGAAGGTGCTTACTTTTGGGATGCCAACGGCAAAAAGCACATCGACTACATCGGCTCTTGGGGCCCCATGATTTTGGGACACGGTCACCCTGCTGTTTTAGAAGCTGTGCAAAAAGCCGCCCTCGATGGCTTTTCATTTGGCGCCCCAACCGAGCGAGAAGTCGAACTGGTTGAAGCCTTGCTCAAGTTGGTGCCCTCCATGGACATGGTGCGCTTGGTCAGTTCGGGCACCGAAGCTGGCATGAGCGCATTGCGCTTGGCCCGCGGCGCCACAGGC
>JBIKJX010000240.1:0-3722 GCA_044360785.1 Limnohabitans sp. | reverse complement strand
AAACCAGGGTCTGGCATCAAAGCCATTACAAATGCCCAGAGAGCCAATACCGTTCCTCCCAAGTAACGGGCAATTGACATACTGTTGGCTGTATCAATTGATATTTGCATGCCGTGACTCTAACAACCCATTGATAAAAACCCAGGTTTTGTAAGTGGGAAAAAAGGGGAATTTGCATCCTTCACCATTTTTCTGCAAAGGGTCGCAGGTCCAACTCGAAAGTCCACGTATCGCTTGGCGTGAACCTCAGGACGAAAGCGTGTGGCGACAGCGCCTTCCCCCATTTAAACGCATTTAATTAGAAACGATGGGGTTCAATTGTTAGAACTTTTGGATAAAGTTTGGGGTCTAGAAGGATGTTGCACCTTTTTACCCGATGCTTACAAATCGTTGAGCTAGGTTCGATTTCAGCGGGTCTAACGTGCTTGTGAGATACCTACCTCAGACCAGCACGCCAAGAGCAAAGAAAATCCTGCACTTCCTCACTGGGGTGATGAGACTCTTTCCAATACTCACTGCAATCGGACTTGCGCCCTAGCAATTTCATGTTGACCAACTCACGACGCAACGTTGCTTGGTCGCCAAAGGTGTGAAACCGATTGATGATGGCGTTAACTTCTTTCTCGGTGTATTTTCGATTTTCAGCGAAGTGGGTCCACAAAGCCCACATGGTCATTTGTTGAATCGATAGCTTGTTGGGAAGTCGGACCAACCGACCGGCGTCATCAAACTGGAAAAGTGCTTTGCGCACAGTATTCGACATCGACGCCAGATTCACAGCGTTTGCAGCTTCTTTGTTTTTGGAAGCAATATCTGTTTGATCGGGGTTAATTCCATCAAGTGTAGGCATGGAGGTGTATTCAAAAACTTGCGTAAAGCTATCGTCTTCATTATTGCGTAATTCACTTCTAGCCATACCTGACTTGAGTAGAACTCGATGCGAGGCAATGTTCTGTGGTGCGGTGGTTGCGATCATTCGGCGAAGGCCGTGTGGTTTGACCCCGTAGCCACTGAGACCGGCCAATGCTTCACTGGCAATACCATGACCCCAAAATTGTCGCAGGTAGGCATATTTGCACTCAGCCTCAAATTGCCCGCCAAGATGAACAATGCCGCAGAACCCAACGACATGGGAATCAGATTTCAACTCAACGGCGAAAATTCCATAACCAATATAGTTTAATGTTGGTGTGAACAGAATTTTTGTAGGACTGAGTAAAAATGATTGAATACAAAAAAGACATTCAACTAAACATTGAAGATGTCATTAGAGTTTTTAATGCTTCAACAATTGTGCGTCCAACTAGCAATTTTTCTCGCATTAAAAAGATGTTTGATAGTGCTGACATAGTAGTTAGTGCTTGGCATAAAGAAAAACTCGTAGGTGTTTGTAGAGCGCTAACTGACTTTAGCTATTGTTGTTATTTAAGTGATTTGGCGGTTGACGCGCAATATCAGAATCAAGGCATTGGTAAAGCTATGATCGAAATTACAAAAGAGGCTATAGGTGACGAGGTGGCTCTTATATTGTTGGCGGCTCCAAATGCAATGGACTACTATCCAAAAATAGGTTTTGAAAAATTAGAAAACGGTTTCATTATTAAAAGAAAGCAATAAGGTATCAAAACGAAATTGCAGATTAGGTTTCTGCTGGCCTAGCACGCCTTAAGCCTTAGGCATTTAAGACGACATTGCTATAGATAAAGAATCGCATTTTTCTACCCTTAGCAAAATATGTATAAATTCACGATCCGAAGACTTGAAAGAACTGATGCTAAAGAGTTTCAGCGTTTAAGACTATTTGCACTTCAAAACAATTCAACTTCGTTTGGATCTAGTTTTAAAGAGGAAGTCAAAAAATCACTTGAGCAATTTGAAGTCTTCATTGAACCCAAAAGTGAACGAGTATTTTGGGGAGCATTTAAAGACGATATGCTGATTGGCATGGTTGGACTTGGGCGAGATGAGGGTGTCAAAACAGAACACAAGGGGTTTATACGAAGCATGTTCGTAGATCCATCAGCGAGAAAATTAGGTGTTGCTTCCGAGCTTCTCAAAACTGCCATCAGTCATTCAGAAGCTCAAATGAAATTAGAGCAACTGACTTTGGTTGTGAATTCCTCGAACATTGAAGCCATCAGCTTATATAAAAAATTCAGATTCGTTGAGTATGGCCTTGAGCCCAATGCTTTGAAGATTGAAGGTAGATACTTCGCAGAAATGCTGATGTATAGACTGAGTGTTCCATAAACATTGGGGAACACCATCAATGATTTCTAGCTAATGTGAAGACTTGGTTTTTAGTAGCTACCCAATATACCTTTTCCCAAATTCACTTTGAAGTAATGCCAGGCGATATACAAACTAGAAACTTCATATGAAAATAGATAAATTAGAAAAGTGGAAATCATTTTTGAAAGAGTTTTTGGAGAATTCCTTTTCTTATAAAACACTTGCAAACAGGCCTGAGGCTGCGACTTTTTTAGTAATCAAAGGCTCACAAAAAAGTATCTTACGACTTGTAGATTTAACCTACTATTCAAAGACACAACTTCAATTTGAGTGGAGTTTTTTAAAAACGCACGAGAATACCAAAGGTTTTCCAAGCCCAAAACCCATTAACTTCTTTGATATCAGTGAAACCATAAAAGGTATCGAATTGAGTTACGTTAAAGGGCATCATCCTCGAGTTAATCGCAAAGAGGACTTTTTTACATATGGAAGTACACTTGCCAAATTTCATAAGTTCTCAAAAGGAGAACATTATGACGACTCACCGGCTTGGAACATTGAAAGAGTAATAAATCCATTTTCAAATCCAGTATTGCTAGACTATTTTACGGTTAAACAAAAATCAGTTGCATTTCACAACATTGACAAGATTTCGCAGAAATTTGAAGAATATTGGCAACAAAACGAGTGGACGGGTATCATTCATTCGGATACACACAAACACAATGTTATTGTTAATGACAATGAAGGATGTTTAATTGACTTTGGAGAGTGCGGAAAAGGCATTCTCTTTTGGGATTTAGGTATAGCCATTGCAGATACTGAAATGGATTATCCAAAATTTGCAAAACATTGTCGCAAGAATTTACTAAATGGATATTTATCAGTCATCCCAAAGGCAGAACAGAAAATCAGAAACGACATAGATTTTTTTACGAAAATGCGAGCTTTAGAAATTATGACTTGGCCTGTGAGTAGTTGGACAGAGGAATATAGATTGGAAAATTCTGATGAGGCTAGGACAAACATTGAGAATTGCATTTCTTATTTAGAAAAACAATAAAACACCCCCCCCAATTGTTGACCCTGCTTAATTTTTGAGCAAAGCTTGGGGACGTTTACTACGACACCACTTGCTCGCACTTGCTGCCACCATGCGTCTGCATCCTCCACTGGGATGTGCATCATGAACTGTTTGCTAATTTCAAAGTTCTTTAATTGAACAAAGGCTTTGATTTCGGTAAAGCGCAAGTTGGACAAGTTAACTTTTTTGAAGTGTTAATTTTTATTTTGCATCGTCCATGTGTTTAAGTTTTTAACACTTAGCTAAAAACGGGATACCACTCAGCGCTTGCATCAATGTATAGGTACAAAATCCTGTGTAACCAACTGCAAGTAACCAAATAAATCTCTTAGATGTGTTGGGGTTCATGTTCGGAGTCAACCATAAAAATAATATGGCCATGACAGGTATTATTTGCATGGCATGT
>JBIKJX010000239.1:0-3742 GCA_044360785.1 Limnohabitans sp. | reverse complement strand
TCATGGCGGCAGAAATATTGTGCGAACTGGGGCATGAGGTCCATTTGTTTGATGCCATGCCCTCCGTTGGTCGAAAGTTTTTGCTTGCCGGGCGGGGTGGTTTGAACCTGACGCATTCTGAAGACTTCGACAAGTTTTTGCCAAGGTATGCTGAATCGCAAATGCGATTGCAACCGGTCTTGTCAGCGTGGGGGGCAAAAGAGCTTTGTGAATGGGCAGAAGGTTTAGGGGTTGAAACCTTTGTCGGTTCATCTGGCCGCGTATTTCCCAGAGAAATGAAAGCCGCGCCCTTACTCAGGTCGTGGTTGAACCGTTTGCGACACCCCTCGTCCAATCGACCTGTCAAATTTCACATGCGCCATCGGCTGACAGCGATTCAATCTCTTAAGTTGTCCGATACAGGAAATGTTTGTAATTTAACTTTCGAAGTCACTGACTTGTCGACGGGGCAGTGTCATCAAAAAAAGTTCAATGCCCAAACCGTGCTGATGGCCATGGGCGGCGGCAGTTGGGCCAGGTTGGGATCGGACGGGCGCTGGGTGAGCTTGCTCCAAAGCTTAGGCGTTTCAGTTCGCCCCCTTGAACCCAGCAACTGTGGTTTTCATGTGTCTGGCCGCGAAGGGCAAGGCTGGACGCCATTTTTTCAGAACAAATTTGCGGGCCATGCCTTGAAGTCGGTGGTGATGCAGTGGACCAATGCGCAAGGCTTGCCAATCCGTCAACAAGGTGAATTTGTGGCGAGTGCGTATGGCTTGGAAGGTAGCTTGATTTATGCAGCATCGGCTGCATTGAGGGATCAAATCAAGCAACAGGGTGTTGCATGCATTCACTTGGATTTATTGCCCGGGCGAACACTGGCTCAAACAAGCAAAGAGCTTAATCACCCCAGAGGCGCTAGAAGTTTGTCCTCCCATCTCAAAAGCCGGCTCGGCCTTGAAGGCGTCAAGATGGGGCTGTTGAACGAATTATTGAGCCCTGCCGTCCTGCAAAATCCAGAAGCACTGGCGACAGCCATCAAAGCTTTGCCGATTCAACTGACCGCCACTCGGCCCATAGACGAAGCCATCAGTACGGCGGGTGGCATAGCGTGGCAAGGCATTCAGTCTGATTTTCAGATAGCGACGCTGCCGGGTATTTTTTGTGCCGGCGAGATGCTGGATTGGGAAGCGCCGACTGGGGGCTATTTGTTGACCGCTTGCATGAGCACAGGGGTTCAGGCTGCCAAGGGCCTGCACGTCTTTTTGGAAGGCCGTACAAAACCCATTGTGAAAGGTGACGAGCCTTGACCCCGGCACTGGCGCCACAGTTAGAGCTGCTTGGTTCCCCACCTGACTCGGTTGGCTGCTTTACCATGCGGGAAGGCCCGTCGGGGCTTATTGTAAGACACCGATAGAATCAACACATGTCCTATCTCGTTCTGGCACGCAAATATCGCCCTCGCAACTTCACTGAAATGGTGGGGCAGGCGCATGTCGTCCAAGCCTTGACCAACGCTTTGGTTCAACAACGCCTACACCATGCCTACCTTTTTACGGGTACGCGCGGGGTTGGCAAAACCACTGTGTCCCGAATTTTGGCTAAATCCTTAAATTGCCAGGGGCTTGATGGTCAAGGGGGAATTACAGCTGAGCCTTGTGGCGTGTGCCAAGCATGCAAGGACATCGACGCTGGCCGTTTTGTGGATTACACCGAGCTTGATGCAGCCTCCAATCGAGGTGTTGATGAAGTGCAAAGTCTGTTGGAGCAGGCGGTTTACAAGCCCGTTCAAGGTCGCTTCAAAGTCTTCATGATTGACGAGGTTCACATGCTGACCAACACGGCATTCAATGCCATGTTGAAAACGCTCGAAGAGCCACCCGAATATTTGAAGTTTGTCTTGGCCACCACCGACCCACAGAAGGTGCCAGTCACTGTGTTGTCGCGCTGCTTGCAATTTAACCTGCGACCCATGGCACCCGAGACTGTTTTTGAACACTTGACGCAGGTTCTAGCGCAGGAAAAATTGTCAGCTGAGCCAATGGCTTTGAAACTCTTGGCACGCGCTGCCCGGGGTTCGATGCGCGATGCTTTAAGTCTGACCGACCAAGCCATTGCTTTTGGCAGCGGCCAGTTGCAAGAAGCAACGGTGAGGTTGATGCTAGGCAGTGTCGATAGCAGCCATGTGATGGGTTTGATCGATGCGCTGGCGCGAGGTCATGGTGCCGATTTGGTCGACATTGTTGAGAGGCTTCGACTGAATGGATTGTCTGCGGCTTCTGCCCTAGAAGACATGGCCGTGGTTTTACAGCGCATGGCCGTGTTGCAAGCCGTGCCGCAATCTGCTGCAGAATCAGACGACCCCGACCAGGTTGAATTGCTGCGTTTGTCGAGGGCCATGCCCGCTGACGAAACACAACTTTTGTACAGCATTTGTTTGCATGGCCGAGCTGAACTTGGTTTGGCTCCCGACGAATACGCTGCACTCACCATGGTTTTGCTCAGGCTTTTGGCGTTCAAGCCAAACGCTACGCAAAACCAAATGGCGATCTCGCCAACGGCTGAAAAAAAAACTCTAGCATCAACCACGCCTAGTCAAGCGCCTGTCGCTAAGCCAGCCCCACTTGTCAGTGCTAATCCGAATGTCCCTGCGCCCATCGAAGTTAAAACGCTGGCAGTGCGCGAGGCCAGCGAACCGTCTCAAAGAGCCGCACCGAGGGCGGTCGTTTTGTCAGAAGAAGGACACTTTTGGACAGAGACTGTTCGCACTTTGATCGCTGCTGAGAGCATCAATGCCCTGGTCAGGGAATTGGCTTTACAGTCTCAATTGATTGGCCGTGATATTGGCCAATGGCAACTTCGAATCGAAAGTGAGTCTCTCAATCAAGGGACTGCGCGAGAGCGACTCCAAACAGCTCTTCAGTCGCTAGGACACGAAGTCAGGTTGGTGGTGGAAATAGGCAAGGTCACCGACTCGCCCGCCTTGAGAAATGCGGCAGCACTTTTGGAAAAACAAAAAGCGGCAGAAGAACTGATTCAGTCCGATCCGCTGGTGCAGAACATGATTCAAGAATTTGGCGCGAAAATAGTGCCTGGCAGTATCAAACTTATCTCATCCCATTGAATGAAGGAAAAAAATGTTTAACAAAGGCCAACTCGCAGGTTTGATGAAACAAGCACAAGCCATGCAAGACAACCTCAAAAAGGCACAAGACGAATTGGCATTCGTTGAGGTGGAGGGCGCTTCTGGCGGTGGCATGGTCAAAGTTTTGATGACTTGCAAACATGCTGTCAAACGCGTCACCATCGATCCCAGTTTGTTGGCGGATGACAAAGACATGTTGGAAGACTTGGTGGCAGCTGCTTTCAACGACGCTGTGCGTCTAGCCGAAGAAGTGTCTCAACAAAAAATGGGCAAGTTGACAGCCGGTTTACCCCCCGGCATGAAATTGCCTTTCTGACCATGCAAAAACCAAACGCACACGCACTTGATGCATTGATTCAGGCACTGCGTGTGCTGCCCGGCGTTGGCGCAAAGTCTGCTTCGCGCATGGCATTTCACCTCATGCAGCATGAGCGTGTTGGCGCGCTTCAATTGGCGAAAGCTTTAGAACATGCTTGCAGCCATGTTCGACACTGTGCCACATGCCACACGCTGACAGAAGCAGAAGTCTGCAATATGTGCGCCGACCCGGGTCGAGATCGATCTCAGTTGTGCGTGGTTGAAACACCCGCAGACCAAGCCGCCATCGAAAGAACCTCGACG
>JBIKJX010000238.1:0-3746 GCA_044360785.1 Limnohabitans sp. | reverse complement strand
CAAGCCATCCTCAACAAAGAAAAACAAATAGGGCTGTGGTCGCACCTGTGCAGTCCCATCAGCATTGAAATATTGGCGGACTGCGGCTACGACTGGCTACTGCTCGACATGGAGCACTCACCCAACGACTTGAGTGAAATTTTGAGTCAGCTTCAAGCCATGAAAGGTGGTACCGCCACACCCATTGTGCGTCCACCATGGAACGACATGGTGACCTTCAAGCGATTGCTCGACATTGGGGTCCAAAACTTATTGGTACCCTATATCCAAACCGCCGAAGAAGCGCGCAATGCTGTTGCCTACACCCGCTATCCACCTCATGGTGTTCGCGGTTATGCCGGCGCACCACGTGCTAGCAACTATGGTCGCATCAAAGACTATGCGCACCACAACGCCAAAGAGTTGTGTTTGTTGCTGCAAGTTGAAACACTTCAAGGCTTAGAAAATTTAGAGGCCATTGCCAATGTCGATGGCGTTGACGGGGTCTTCATTGGGCCTGGCGATTTGTCTGCAGCGCTTGGCCATTTGGGAAATCCAAAACATCCAGATGTTTTGAAAGTCATTGACGATGCCATCGCACGCATCAAGGCTTGCGGTAAAGCACCTGGCATTTTGACGGGCGACGAAGCCTTGGCCAAACACTACGTTGCACAAGGATGTCTGTTTGTGGCTGTAGGTGCTGATCAAAATGTATTGCGGGACAGTGCGACAGCGCTTGCTCAACGCTTCAAAAGCTGAAGCTCTCTCATTTAATTTGAAAAAAATAATCATGCTCAATCCACCAGCCAGCCCTCTCAAATTCCCTAGACTCCTGCTCACCGGCGCAGGGGGCAATTTGGGCAAAGAACTCAGACCACGTCTGAAGTCCTATTGCGATGTGCTTCGGGTCAGTCACCGCAGCGATTTGGGTGCCAGCGCACCCGGTGAAGAAATCATGCTCGCCTCTTTAGAAAACAAAGAGCAGATGATGACACTCATGAAAGATGTCGACGCCGTGGTGCACATGGGCGGCGTCTCCACCGAGCAACCTTGGGAGCCCATCTTGGCCAGCAACATTGTGGGCATGGTCAACTTGTATGAAGCGGCCAGATTGCAAGGCACCAAACGCATCGTGTTTGCAAGCTCTAATCACGTCACGGGCTTTTACCGTCAAGACGAAGTGGTCAACACCAAAATGCCGCCCAAGCCCGACGGCTTTTATGGCTTGTCTAAGGCCTTTGGCGAAGACCTCGCAGAACTGTACTGGGCACGCTGGGGTATCGAAACTGTCAGCCTGCGCATTGGGTCATCCTTTGTTGAACCCAAAGACCGCCGCATGCTGGCCTCATGGTTAAGCTTTGACGATTTAGAACGCTTGGTGGTGGCTGCCCTGACGGCACCCATCGTCGGTCACACCATCATCTACGGCATGTCAGACAACCAAACGACGTGGTGGGACAACACCCATGCCAAGCACATTGGCTATCGTCCTTTGGACAGCTCTGATATTTTCAGAAACGCAGTAGAAGCACGGCAACCCACCATTGATGGCACTGACAAAGCCGCCATCTATCAAGGCGGTGCCTTTGTCAAAGCTTCGCCGCATGGCTAAGCTTCTTGCATGAAGCCCATTCGTTTTGCAGCCATTGGCGAGTGCATGCTGGAAGTACAGGCCAATGGCTTTGGGCCAGCGGTGTTCTCTTATGGGGGTGACACTTTCAACACAGCCGTCTATTTGCGAAGGTGTTCAAGCCCTGCTGAGATTGACGTCAGTTATGCCACCGGCCTCGGCACCGATCAACTGAGCCAATCACTTTTCAAAGAATGGCAAGGCCTAGGTCTGAAGCTGGACGAAGTGGAATACATCGAAGGCCGATTGCCTGGCATGTATCTGATTGAAACGGACAGCCATGGCGAAAGAACCTTTCATTTTTGGCGAGAAAACAGTGCGGCTCGTGCTTACTTTCAAGCGCCACAAACAGCATTAGAAAAACATGCCGCCAACTTGGACTGCCTCTATTTCAGCGGCATCTCTTTGGCCATACTAGATACCCCATCACGCCTTCGATTGTTTGCGTTGCTCAATCGCGCAAAATCAAACGGCTGTCGCGTGGTGTTCGACAATAACTTTCGGCCCAAACTTTGGCCAGACCGCAAGCTTGCACAAAGTGTTTACCTTGAAGCCTTTGCAAGCTGTCACACAGCAATGATCACACTTGACGATCACCAAGCTGTGTTTGAATGCGCCTCAATGGACGATGCATTGGCTCACGCTCAAGGCTTGGCAATTCCAGAAGTGGTCATCAAACGTGGCGCAGACCCCACCCTTGTCCGACAAGAACTCAGCAGCGAATGGTTGCATATTCCAACGCAAGAAGTTGAGCAGGTCGTCGACACCACTGCTGCTGGTGATTCGTTTGCTGCAGGCTATTTGAGTCGTCGTCTATGTGGCAACAACGCCGAAAACGCAGCAATCTTTGGCAATGCATTGGCCGCAAAAGTCATCCAATACCGCGGTGCGCTCATACCCTTGGAAGCCATGAAAGACCTCATTCCCAGTCAGACTTATTGATAAATATCAATTAAATCAATAACTTATATATTTAGCACTCTCCGTAAGAGAGTGCTAAAATTCCGTCCATTATGGATAGGAGTTCTGGTATGACAAACCTCGCTGGATCCCCCGACACTGCACTCACGCTCAAGAACCCATGGGCCGTTGTGCCGTCATTGGGTCACCTCGATGCCTACATTTCTGCGGTCAACCGCATGCCCATGCTCACCCCTGAGGAAGAGCAAGCGTTTGCACGCAAATTGAAAAACGAAAATGACTTAGAAGCTGCTGGAAAGCTGGTGCTCTCACACCTGCGTGTAGTGGTTTCTGTCGCACGCCAATACTTAGGCTATGGCCTGCCCCATGCCGACCTCATTCAAGAAGGCAATATCGGTTTGATGAAGGCCGTCAAACGCTACGACCCCGATCAAGGTGTGCGTTTGGTCAGCTATGCGATGCATTGGATCAAAGCCGAAATTCATGAGTACATCTTGAAGAACTGGCGCATGGTCAAGGTGGCCACCACCAAGGCTCAGCGCAAATTGTTTTTCAACTTGCGCTCTATGAAGCAAGGCCTCAAAGCCGAAGCCGACGAAGCCACTGGCACGCATCGCGAAACGCTCACTTCTGCCCAAATTGACAACATGGCCAAAGAGCTCAATGTCAAGCGCGAAGAAGTGATGGAAATGGAAATGCGCATGTCAGGCGGCGATGTACTACTCGATCCTGCGCCCTCTGACGATGGCGAAGTGGCCTATGGTCCTATCGCTTATTTGGCCGATGCACACCACGAACCCACCGCCATGATTGAAGCGCATCAGCGCGACATGATGGCCAGCGATGGCATTTCAACGGCGTTGGCATCTTTGGATGCACGCAGTCGCAGAATTGTGGAAGAGCGATGGCTTAAAGTGAACGACGATGGCTCGGGCGGTTTAACACTGCACGATTTGGCCGATGAGTTTGGTGTGAGTGCTGAGCGCATTCGCCAAATTGAAGTCGCCGCCATGAAGAAAATGAAAAGCGCTCTGACACAGTACGCAGAGGCTTGAACTCTTTTCTTTCTAGCAATTTTTCAAACAAAAAAAGCCGCATGCATGCGGCTTTTTTATGATGTGTTGTTGGTAAATTAATTCACAAACTGCTCAGAGCCCACAATGCCCAGTTTGTTCAGGCCCAGGCGCTGCGCGCTGGCCATCACCCGCGCCACAGA
>JBIKJX010000237.1:0-3756 GCA_044360785.1 Limnohabitans sp. | reverse complement strand
AACTTGTCGCCCGTGACAAAGTCAAGCAGCTCTTCGGCGTAATCGGTGATCTTCAAGTAGTAGCCAGGGATCTCGCGCTTCTCGACCACCGCACCCGTGCGCCAGCCTTTGCCGTCAATCACTTGTTCGTTGGCCAACACAGTTTGATCGACTGGGTCCCAATTGACGACTTGCGTTTTGCGATAAGCCACGCCCTTCTCGAGCATCTTCAAGAACAACCATTGGTTCCACTTGTAATAGCTGGCATCACAGGTGGCCACTTCGCGGCTCCAGTCGATGGCCAAGCCCATGGCCTGCATCTGCTTCTTCATGTAAGCGATGTTTTCGTAGGTCCACTTCGCAGGCGGCACACCATTTTTGAGCGCAGCGTTTTCGGCAGGCAAACCAAAGGCGTCCCAGCCCATGGGCATGAGCACGTTGTAACCGTTCATGCGCAAATAGCGCGTGAGCATGTCGTTGATGGTGTAGTTGCGCACGTGGCCCATGTGCAGCTTGCCGCTGGGGTAAGGCAGCATGGAGCAGGCGTAAAACTTCTTTTTGCTGGCGTCTTCGGTAACGCGGTAGGCATCGCGAGCATTCCACTGGCTTTGGGCCGCGGGCTCAACTTCGAGGTGGTTGTACTTGTCTTGCATGATGGTGCAAATTGTAGGGGTTTGCAGAGGGCTCACGCCTCGGCCAGTGCAAATGACTGCATCGACTTAAATCAATTCACAAACCAGCGATCAGAAAGTCAGGCGTTCAGACTTTCAAAGGCCCATCAAGGGCTTGGCGCAGCGCCTGGTGCTGTGACAAAACCGATGCGCGTCAAACCTGCTTGCTGGGCCAAGCCCATCAGGTTCAAGACTTGGCCATAGGGCACCGCTTGATCGGCCCTGAGTTGGACTTCCGTTTGGGGCTTTTGAATGGCGACTTGCTGCAAAGCATTGGGCAATGACGCCATGCTAACGGGCTTGTCGTTGAGGAAAATTTCGCCAGCGCTTGTCAGACTGAGGGAGATGGATTCGGGTGCTTCGCCGGCTTGCGAAGCCTTGGACTGCGGCAAGTCGAGCCGAATGGCGCTGGTCAACAAGGGCGCCGTGAGGATGAAAATAACCAGCAGAACCAGCATGACATCGACCAAAGGCGTGACATTGATCTCACTGAAGGGCTTGGCCTGCGGCGTTCTAGGAAAGCGACCCAAAGCCATGGCGATGATTAATTTTGACGACCCGTGAGCAGATTCAGAAGGTCTTGGGCAAAGCCTTCCAGCACAATCTCGATGTCGGAAACAGTTCGGCCAAACACGTTGTAAGCCAACACCGCGGGTATGGCCACCGCCAAACCGGCAGCGGTCATGACCAGGGCCTCACCCACAGGACCTGCTACGCGGTCTAAGGTAATTTGACCGGCCTCGGCCATGCCACTCATGGCGTTGAAAATACCCCAGACCGTCCCCAGCAAGCCGACAAAGGGGGAAATTGCACCAGCGGTGGCCAACATCAATTGACCCCACTGCAAGCGATTGAGGGTGTTTTGGAGGCTGTCTCGGAGTACGCGGGTGAGCTGGTGTTGGCGTTCACCGGCAGCGGCCAAGGTGCCACCCAAAGGCAAGAGACTGGCTTCTAACAAAGGCAAAACAATGCGGTCGCGGTCAAACTGGGCCACGCGTGAATGGGCTTCTTCAAACTGAGCTGCTTGCCAAAAGGCTGCGGTGCTTTGGGGCACATCGGCCTTGACCCGCCTGAGCAAACTGAATTTCCAAAGAATGATGACCCAAGTGCTGACTGACAGTGCCAACAAAGCGACGGCAACGAAGCGAATGACAAAGTCGCCTTGTGCCCAAAATGTCAGCAGACTCATGCTGGCCGCCCAGTTACTTCAGAGACAGGACATCAAACATGTCGAAGAGGCCCGTTTGTTGGCCTGCCAAAAAGCGAACGGCACGCAAACTGCCTTGGGCGTAGGTGGCGCGGCTTGAAGACTTGTGGGTCACTTCGATGCGCTCGCCTGTGCCAGCAAACAAAACGGTGTGGTCGCCCACAATGTCGCCACCGCGGATGGTGGCAAAACCGATGCTGGACGGGTCGCGCTCGCCAGTGACGCCTTCGCGGGCATAAACCGCACAGTCTTTGAGATCTCGGCCCAATGCACCAGCAATGACTTCGCCCATTTTGAGCGCCGTACCTGACGGCGCATCGACTTTGTGGCGGTGATGGGCTTCGATGATTTCAATGTCGTAACCGGTAGCCAAAGCCTTGGCAGCCATTTCGAGCAGCTTGAGGGTGACATTAACGCCAACGCTCATGTTGGGGGCCATGACAATGGCAATGTCTTTGGCAATGGCTTTGATTTCGGCTTTTTCGGCTTCCGTAAAACCTGTGGTGCCAATGACCGTTTTGACGCCTAGCGCTTGGCATACCTTAAGGTGGGCCAGGGTGCCTTCGGGTCGGGTGAAATCAATCAGGTAACGTGAGTTTTGCAGGCCTTGATGGAGGTGGCCATTGACCAAGATGCCGGTGAGTTTGCCCATGGGCGCGCCTGCATCGGTTCCCACAGCAGGGCTGCTGGGCAAGTCTAGTGCGCCAGACAGTTGGCAATCGTCAGATTGAAGAATGGCCTCGATGAGCATTTGGCCCATGCGGCCCGATGCGCCGGCCACCGCCACTGCGTGCGAAGCTGTGCCTTGTGAAGTTGCAGAAACAGATGTCATGGGTGGGCTTAACGTGCAGCGGGTTCAAGCGGTGGATAAGAGCTGGGCAATGGCAGCGCAGGTGCTGGCGCAGAATCGGCCTTGCGAACGGGCGCTGGAAACTTGCGCAAGTCTTCTTCTTTGGCCTCGAGCACGGGCACTTTGAGACCCGCTTTTTTGGCAACCAACTGCGTGACAAATTCGGTTTCGCTGGGTAAATCGTCGCCCGTGACGCGGTCTAGGACATCGCCCTTAAACCACACATTGAGGGTAAAGCTTTGCGGTTTAACACCTTGGCGACGGATGGTGAAGACATAGTCCCAACGCTGGTCGTGGAAAACGCTGGCAACCAAGGGGGTGCCCAACACTTCTTTGACCTGCTGGCGCGACAAACCGGGCTTGAGAAATTCCTTTTGCTCGCGGGAAATGAAGTTGCCTTGCACCACTTCTGGGATGTACAGCACAGGGAGGTTGGCTGCAGAAATGTTGAGGCGTGGCACGCTACAGGCGCTTAGAAGGCAAGCGACGCCCACCAGACCCAAAAGCCGTAGACCCATGGCGCGCTGGGGTTGGGCGCCCGGTTGGCCTTGAAGAAAGCCAGAAACTTGCTGAGAAATTTGATTTTGTTTTTTCATGGATGCTTGGCAGACCATATGATTAACTCATTGTAGCGGTAGCATTCGGCTCTGGTGAGTCAAATTCACCAAGCCCCTGTCTTTCATTTGCAAACCAATTTTCATGGACGAACTCAAAAGCACTGGACTCAAGGCCACCGTCCCTCGACAAAAGATACTTGAAATCTTTCAAAAGGGGGCTCAAAGGCACATGACGGCCGAGGATGTTTTTAAGCACCTTTTGCAAGACAATGCCGACATTGGCCTAGCCACCGTGTACCGCGTTTTGACACAGTTTGAGCAAGCCGGCCTTCTCAGCCGCAATCACTTTGAGAGCGGCAAAGCCGTCTATGAATTGAACGAAGGTCAACACCATGACCACATGGTCTGCTTAGACTGCGGCAAAGTCGAAGAGTTCTACGATGCAGAAATTGAAAAGCGTCAACATGATGTGGCATTGGCCAAAGGTTTTGT
>JBIKJX010000016.1:0-13363 GCA_044360785.1 Limnohabitans sp. | reverse complement strand
AAAGTCATGCGCGAGAAACTAAAGGCCCATGCACATGTCGTGGCCTTACCCATCCTTTCACAGCAAATTTCCAAAGACGGCACCATCAAATGGCTTTTTGATGTTGGCGGTGGCGATGCGGTCGAAACGGTCTTTATCCCTGAAGACGATCGGGGCACCTTGTGCATTTCATCGCAAGCAGGATGTGCCGTTGGTTGCAGATTTTGCTCTACGGGTCACCAAGGGTTTAGTCGAAACCTTCGCACCTCAGAAATCTTGGCGCAACTTTGGTTTGCTGAACATTTTTTGCGTCAGCATCTGAATCAAACTGAGCGCGTTATTTCAAATGTCGTCATGATGGGGATGGGTGAACCCCTTCAAAATTACACGGCTTTGATCCCATCACTAAAGGCCATGCTGGATGACCATGGTTACGGCCTGTCTCGTCGTCGTGTCACAGTTTCCACATCGGGCGTGGTGCCCATGATGAACCGATTGTCTCAAGATTGCCCCGTTGCATTGGCTGTTTCATTGCACGCACCCAACGATGCATTGCGAGACAATTTGGTGCCCCTCAATCGCAAATATCCACTCGATGAATTGCTGTCAGAGTGCACCCTTTATCTCAACAAAGCGCCTCGCGATTTCATCACTTTTGAATATTGCATGTTGAAAGGTGTCAATGATCAACCAGCGCATGCACAAGAACTGGTTGCCCTGATTCGCCAGCACGCCAGTCGAGGCTTGCGATGCAAATTTAATTTGATCCCCTTCAATCCCTTCAAAGAATCTGGTCTATTGAGGTCAGACAATGCTGCGGTTGAAGCCTTTGCCAACGTGCTCATTCAGGCAGGATTTGTGACAACCATTCGCAAAACCAGGGGCGATGACATTGACGCCGCTTGTGGGCAATTGGCTGGTGATGTCATGGACAGAACGGGCGTTACTCAACGCATTGCACAGCAGCGAGCCGTGCCGATTCAGTGGACTGATCGCAAAATAAGCTAAAAAGAGCGATCAAAACAGAGAAAAATCACTGTTTTTTGCGTGTTTTTCCCTCTGTCAGTGCACAATTGTCGGGTCGAGCTTTTAACCTGCCAAAGGGCGGATTGAACGGCCAATCACAATCATTGAGGCAAGATGCTGGGATCAAGTTTTTCAAACACATTGCATGGGCTTATTGGCCTGAATAAGGCGCTCCATGACTGATTTGTCCAAGGACGGTGTGATGCCCATTTCGCCGCCTTCACCAGGCGCAATGATCAGAGCTGCTCGCGAACAGCAGGGGCTTCACCTGGCAATTCTTTCGGTCAATCTGAAAGTCAGTGTCAAACAATTGGAGGCACTCGAGGCCGATCAATTCGATAAACTGATGGAGCCTGTTTTTGCACGTGCGTTGGCTGCTAAAGTTTGTCGAATTCTCAAGCTAGATCCTGTCCAAGTTCTCTCATTGATGCCAGCTGCGTCCAATGGCTTGAAACCTTTGAACATCATTGATGCTGAAGGACAAGCTTCATTTGCAGGACAAGGTAGTGTCAGACAGGGACAGTCGTCTTTGGGGAGTGCCAAATTTTGGGTGCTTTTATTTTTCGTCGCGTTGCTCTTATTGGCCATTAACAACGAATGGTCCGCTGAATTTTTTGGGCAATATCAAACATCACCATCCGTCGAAGTTGCGCCAGTGATGCCCCCCGTTCAAGAGTCAGTGGCACCCGACCCAGCTCAAAACGAATTGCCCAAGGCCATGGTTTTTGAGTCCTCATCCAACAGTGCGCCCCCTTCAACCGCCGTTGTTCCTGAATCTGCTCAAACAGAGGTAAAAAAATGATTGAACCTGTTGCAATTCCAGCCGCTACGCCACTCCCTAGAAAAAGCCTGCAATCTCAAGTCGTTTGGGGTCAGAAGGTTGTCACCGTGGGGGGGCAAGCACCCGTCAGAGTTCAGTCCATGACCAACACAGATACCGTTGATGTCATTGGTACGGCCATTCAGGTGAAAGAGTTGGCTTTAGCAGGCTCTGAGTTAGTTCGATTGACCGTTAACACGCCAGAAGCTGCCGCTGCCGTACCCCATATTCGCGATCAGCTCGACAAAATGGGCATCGATGTCCCATTGATTGGCGATTTCCATTACAACGGCCATCGTTTGCTCATGGATCACCCAGCCTGCGCAGAGGCGCTGTCCAAATACCGAATCAATCCAGGCAATGTGGGCAAAGGCGATAAACACGACTTGCAGTTTGGACAAATGGTTGAAGCGGCTTTGCGCTGGAACAAGCCCGTGCGCATTGGCGTCAATTGGGGCAGCCTAGACCAAGAATTGTTGGCCGAATTGATGGACCAGAACAGTCGGCGCGCAGTTCCTTGGGAATCGCGTCAAGTGATGTATGAGGCGCTCATTACCTCGGCCATCACTTCCGCAGACAAGGCGCACGAATTGGGCATGCAAAGATCTCAAATTATGCTGTCTTGCAAAGTATCTGGTGTCCAAGACCTCATTGCGGTTTATCGCGAGCTTGGCAAGCGAACCGACTATCCCTTGCACCTGGGTTTAACCGAAGCGGGCATGGGCACCAAAGGCACGGTGGCTTCTGCTACAGCATTGTCCATCTTGCTTCAAGAAGGCATCGGCGACACCATTCGTGTTTCACTCACGCCACAGCCCGGTGAATCAAGAACGCAAGAAGTTGTCATTGCTTCTGAAATTTTGCAATCTTTGGGCATGCGAATTTTTGTACCCAGTGTGACCGCTTGTCCTGGCTGTGGCCGAACTACAAGCAGCACATTCCAAGAACTGGCTAAACAAATTGATGATTTCTTACGGGCTCAAATGCCAGTGTGGCGGCATCGTTATCCTGGTGTGGAAAATCTAAAACTTGCTGTGATGGGCTGTATCGTGAACGGACCCGGTGAAAGCAAACATGCCGACATTGGTATCAGTTTGCCAGGCACCGGCGAAGCTCCCGCAGCACCCGTTTTTATTGATGGTGAGAAAAAATTAACCTTGCGTGGTGACAACATTGCGCAAGAGTTCCAACAAATCGTTGAACAATACATTGAGAAGCGTTACGGTGAAACAGTGAATGCCACTTAAGTTATCTGTAATTTTTCGCGACGATGTGTTCGCTTTGAATGTCTATGTCTGAATCAAAAAATAATGATGTGCCGGCCAAACCGGTCAGTCCCAAAAAAATCAATGCTGTTAAAGGCATGAACGACGTCCTACCCGGAGAGTCTGCCAAGTGGGAGTGGTTAGAGTCCGCGGTTCGAAATTTAATGGCAAGTTATGCCTACCGCAATATTCGAACGCCCATCGTCGAGCCAACCGCCTTGTTTGTTCGGGGCCTTGGGGAAGTCACGGACATCGTTGAAAAGGAAATGTATTCCTTCGAAGACCGTCTGAATGGTGAAGCCCTCACACTGCGCCCAGAAAGTACGGCGGGCGTGGTCAGAGCCGTGGTTGAACACAATATGTTGTACGAAGGCGGTAAGCGACTTTATTACATGGGTCCTATGTTCAGGCACGAACGCCCTCAACGTGGTCGTTATCGCCAGTTTCATCAAATTGGCGCAGAGGTCTTGGGTTTTCAGGGGGCCGAGATTGATGCAGAAGTTATTTTGCTGGCACACGACCTTTGGAAGGCCATTGGCTTAAAAGATGTTCGACTTGAACTCAACAGTTTGGGGCAACCGCCTGAACGATTGGCACATCGGTCGGCCTTGATTGCCCACCTTGAAAAACATCAAGATGTGTTGGACGAAGACGCCAAACGTCGCCTTTACAGCAACCCTCTGCGAATTTTGGACACTAAAAATCCCGCCATGAAAGACGTGGTTGAAGCTGCGCCCAAGTTGTTGGACTTTTTGGGTGAGGCCTCCTTGGCTCATTTCAATGCCGTTAAACAAATCTTAGATTCCAATGGAGTGACATATTCCCTGAACCCCCGTTTGGTTCGTGGCATGGATTACTACAACCTCACAGTGTTTGAATTCATCACAGACCAGCTGGGATCTCAAGGCACTGTCTGTGGCGGTGGCAGATATGACTACCTCATTGAGCAGGTGGGCGGTAAACCCGCACCGGCAGTGGGTTGGGCTTTGGGTGTGGAGCGCGTATTGGCCTTGCTGGAAGAGCAGGGTGCGAAGTTGCCTGATGCATGCCCCCATGCTTACGCCATCGTGCCAGATGCCAGTAGTTTGCCGATGGTGTTGAACTACCTACGCCAGCTCAGAAGTTTTGGTGTCAACGTACAAATGCACGCAGGTTCGGGTGAAGGTGTCGGCAGCATGAAAAGTCAATTCAAAAAGGCTGACAGCAGTGGCGCCCAATTTGCACTTATTTTTGGGGCCGACGAAATTTCCCAAAACAAGGTCTCTGTCAAATCGCTTCGCGATGGCGGGGGAGCACAAAGAACCGAATCACTCGATCATCTGGAAAGCTGGGCCAACAGCCTACAATTGAGCACTTGATAAAAAGCAGCATATGTCCAAACATCTCGATTTAGAAGAACAAGAGCAACTTGACCAACTCAAGTACTTTTGGAAGCAATATGGCAATGCCATCACCTGGTTGTTGATTCTGGTAATGGGTTCCTACGCCGGTTGGAATGGTTATCAGTATTGGCAAAAACAGCAATCCACCAAGGCTGGTGCACTTTTTGACGAAGTTGAACGCGCAGCCTCCACGGGTGATACAAGTAAGTTGGAACGCTCCTGGAATGATATGAAAGATCGTTTCCCAGGTACCACTTACGCGGCACAGTCTGCCTTGTTGGCTGGCAAAACTTTCCAACAAGCTGAAAAATACGATGCTGCCTTGGCCGCACTCAAATGGGCCTCTGAAAGCGCATCCGATGAGGCGAGTGTTCAATTGGCCCGCTTGCGTTTAGCAAACCTTCAAATTCAGCAGAAAGCCTATGACGATGCCAGCAAAACTTTGGCAAAGCCATTTACACCTGCTTTCGCGGGTTTGGCTTTAGACATTCAAGGCGACCTTTACATGGCGCAAAACAAGTCTCAAGAGGCGGTTAAAGCCTATACAGACGCATGGTCCAAGCTTGAAGTTAACAATGAATACCGTCGTTTGATTCAGGCCAAATTGAATGCTTTGGGCGCTGATCCAGAAGCGACGAAAGGTGCTTCAAAATGATGCAAGTTCAATTCAATTTCAGTCCTGTCGTCAAGAAGCGTTGGCTTAAATGGATGGCTACCATGTCAGTGG
Source organism: Limnohabitans sp. (assembly GCA_044360785.1). Classification (GTDB taxonomy): domain Bacteria; phylum Pseudomonadota; class Gammaproteobacteria; order Burkholderiales; family Burkholderiaceae_C; genus Limnohabitans_A. Next base: position 8,164 of record JBIKJX010000016.1, on the reverse strand, counting down.
CTATGCTGGCCGCTTGTTCTAGTACGCCCGACAAACCAAAGCCAACTGCCTTATCGCAACTGACTTCTCAACGCACTGTCACAACGGTATGGTCTGCTCAAGTGGGCCCCGTTGGTAATGTGCTTTCCATGAACACAGTTTCAGGTCGCCTGGCTGTGGTTAGCCAAAACGGCTTGGTGTCTGTCTTGAACGCCGAAACAGGCGCCTTGGCTTGGCAGTTTCCATTGAATACGCCTATCTCTGCAGGCATTGGCGGGGATGGTTCGCGTTATGCCGTCGTGACTCAAGCCAATGAACTTGTCACCCTCAGTGATGGCAAAGTTCTTTGGCGTGCAAAGTTGCCAACCAACGCTTTCACAACACCCCTTGTGGCGGGTGGTCGCGTTTTCGCCCTCACCACAGACAGAACCGTTTTGGCGTTTGATGGTGCGACGGGTCAAAGACTTTGGAGCCAACAGCGTTCAGGTGAGGCACTGGTTGTCAGGCAAGCAGGCATTTTGACCACTTTCCAAGACAATTTATTGGTGGGTTTGTCGGGGCGTTTGGTGGGCATGAGCCCCTCAAATGGCGTTTCCAGATGGGAGGCCACGGTTGGCGCTTCAAGAGGAACCAATGAAGTGGAGCGTTTGGTCGACTTGGTGGCTGGTGTTTCTAGAGTTAACAATGTTGTCTGTGCACGCGCCTATCAAACGGCTGTTTCTTGCGTAGACGCAACCCGCGGCAGCATTCTTTGGACACGCGCTGCGCAAGGTCATGTCGGTGTATCGGGCAACGAAAATTGGGTCTTTGGTACTGAGACAGACGGCAAATTCTTTGCTTGGAACCGCACATCAGGTCAAGTGGCTTGGCAAACTGATACGTTGCGCTTTCGCGGCCTGACAGCACCAGCCTTTGCAGATGGCCAATTGCTTGTCGGCGATGAATTGGGCTGGTTGCATTGGCTTGATCCCAAAAATGGCCAAACACTTGCCCGTGTTCAATTGGATTCATCCGGCATTGCTTCGGCGCCACTGCGCGTTGGTAAAAATTGGGTTTCGGTGTCAAAAAATGGCTTGCTACAAGCCTACCGTACCGAATAAATACCTCATCGAAAGTTTGATTTGAAACCCGTACTGGCCTTGGTCGGACGCCCCAACGTGGGCAAGTCCACTTTATTTAATCGACTGACCAAAAGCCGAGATGCCATCGTGGCTGACTTTGCGGGTTTAACGCGCGACAGACATTACGGTCAAGGCAGGCAAGGGCGTTACGAATACATCGTCATTGACACCGGTGGATTCGAGCCAGATGCGCACGAAGGCATCTACAAAGAAATGGCCAAGCAAACCCAACAAGCTGTGGCTGAGGCTGATGTGGTGGTTTTTGTGGTCGATGCTCGCGCTGGTGTTTCAGCCCAAGACCATGACATTGCCAAGTATTTGCGTCGGATTGGTAAGCCTTGTTTGTTGGTGGCCAATAAAGCCGAAGGCATGCGCGAAGGTGTCCAGATCAGTGAGTTTTACGAGCTAGGTTTGGGCGAAGTTATCCCAGTTTCTGCGGCTCACGGTCAAGGTGTTCGAAGTTTGATTGAATTGGCGCTTGATCCGCTGATGTTGCCGGAAGACGATGAGGGCATCGAAGAAGACACGTCCATCGTTAAATTGGCGGTTGCGGGTCGTCCCAACGTGGGTAAATCTACCCTCATCAACACTTGGTTGGGCGAAGAGCGACTCGTGGCTTTTGACATGCCTGGCACCACACGCGATGCCATTACAGTCCCTTTTGAGCGTGCCGGTCAAAAATTCGAGCTGATCGACACGGCTGGCTTGAGAAGAAAAGGGCGGGTATTCGAAGCCATTGAGAAGTTTTCTGTCGTCAAAACATTGCAAGCCATTGAGTCGGCCAACGTGGTTTTATTGCTGCTGGATGCCACGCAAGGTGTGACGGAGCAAGATGCACACATTGCGGGTTTTATTTTGGACAGTGGTCGCGCTGTGGTTTTGGCGGTGAATAAATGGGATGCCGTGGATGAATATCAGCGGGAATTGGTGCATCGGTCCATTGAAAACCGTTTGCCCTTTTTGAAGTTTGCCAATTTGCACACCATTTCAGCCAAAAAGAGACAAGGTTTAGGTCCTGTTTGGAATTCCATCACGCAAGCGCACAAATCAGCCATGGTCAAAATGACCACCCCCGTGTTGACCCGTTTGTTGCTTGAATCGGTTCAATTTCAAAGCCCACAACGGGGCGGTATGTTCAGGCCAAAGTTGCGTTACGCGCATCAAGGCGGTATGAACCCGCCTGTCATCGTCATTCACGGCAATTCTCTTGAGCATGTGACTGAGACCTACAAAAGGTACCTTGAAGGTCGTTTTCGAAAGGCTTTTGATCTGTCTGGCACGCCTTTGCGCATTGAGATGAAAACCTCTACCAACCCTTACGCTGACAAAGAATCAACCTAATTCGTCAGGTTTTAAAGGGCTATTGACTTGTTTTGCTCTTTTGTTGTGTTAAGGTAAAACCCTTATAAATCAGAACACGGAGAATATCGTGAACAACAAAGGGCAACTTTTGCAAGATCCCTTCCTCAACGCCTTACGTCGTGAGCATGTCCCAGTTTCCATTTATTTGGTCAACGGCATCAAACTCCAAGGCCAAATCGAGTCATTTGATCAATATGTCGTTTTGCTCCGCAACACGGTCACTCAAATGGTTTACAAGCACGCCATTTCTACCATCGTGCCAGGACGCGCAGTCAACCTCGGCGGTGCTGAAGCGACCGACGAGCCCGCTGCTTAAACGCCTCTCTTGAACAGCAAATCGGTTGTGGCAACACCCGCTATTTTGGTGGGCGTTGATTTTGGATTGCCTCACTTTGACAGTGAGTTGGAAGAGTTGAGTCAACTCGCTATCACCGCAGGATTAACGCCTGTGTCCAAAATAACCTGCAAACGCAAAGCACCTGACGCGGCCTTGTTTGTAGGCTCAGGCAAGGCCGATGAAATCAAGTTCTTGGCTGAGCAAATCGGCGCACAAGAAGTACTGTTTGATCAGTCACTCAGCCCCGCACAACAACGCAATTTGGAACGCCATTTGGGTCTGCCTGTCAATGACAGGACTTTGCTCATCTTGGAAATCTTTGCCCAAAGAGCGCGTAGCCATGAGGGCAAATTGCAAGTTGAATTGGCGCGTTTGCAATATCTCAGTACGCGCTTGGTCCGTCGCTGGTCGCATTTAGAGCGACAGCAGGGCGGTATCGGCATGCGTGGCGGTCCAGGTGAAACTCAAATCGAGTTGGACAAACGCATGATTGGTGATGCCATTAAGCGGACCAAAGAACGACTGACCAAGGTCAAAAAACAACGTTCCACCCAAAGGCGCCAAAGGGACCGACGCCACGCCTTCAACATTTCCTTGGTGGGCTACACAAACGCTGGCAAATCAACGTTGTTCAATGCACTTGTGAAGGCTCGCGCATACGCTGCCGATCAATTGTTTGCTACCTTAGACACCACCACTCGACAGCTTTATTTGGGGGAGTCTGGCCGATCGGCCTCTGTGTCCGACACCGTCGGTTTTATTCGGGACCTTCCGCACGGCTTGATTGATGCGTTCCAAGCGACCTTACAAGAAGCCGCCGATGCCGATTTGTTGCTCCATGTTGTCGACGCTTCCAATGCCAATTTCCCAGAGCAAATGGCAGAAGTGAAGCGGGTCATTCATGAAATCGGGGCGGATTCTGTACCGCAGTGGCTAGTTTTCAACAAAATTGACAACTTGCCAAACGATCGGCAACCCTTGCTGGTCCAGGACCATTACGAGGTCGATGGCGTTGCCCTTCCTCGTATTTTTCTGAGTGCACAAACAGGGCAGGGCTTGTCCACGCTTCGTCAAATGTTGTCCGAAGAAGTCATGAAAACGATGCCCGAGAGCCAGCCTCAAGCAGATCCGCGTTTTGACCTTGATAATTACGGGGAAAATTAAGCGCAATGGGCCAAATCTTCAGCAGGATTGGGCACAATCAGAGCCAACAGATATTTAGCTAAGAAAAAGAATGAACCTCAATCTCCGAGCCTTCTATGGGTACGTCCTTCCACAACGAATTCGTGGCATGTTCAACCTGAACGATCCTCGGTGGGGACGTGGCGACGATAAACCTTCATCAGACGGATCTGACAATTCAGCGTCTGGCAATGCGTCTGGATCTGGTGCGCCACAACAACCTTCTCAGCCCTCACAGCCTTCACAACCGAATGGCGGGTATCAAAACAACCAAAGACCTGGCCCTTCCTCTGGCCCTCCCGATTTAGATGAGCTTTGGCGCGATCTGAACCGCAAGTTGGCTCAGTTTTTGGGTGGAAAAAATGGCGGCCCTCCACACAAAGGACCTCCCAATGGTTCAAGCCCCTCCAATGGCTTGCCGCCCATTTTCAGAAACTTGGGCATTGGCGTCATTGTGGGTGCCTTTGTTCTCATTTGGCTGGGGACTGGCTTCTTCATTGTCCAAGAGGGTCAACAAGCCGTCATCACACAATTTGGCAAATACAAGTCAACTGTCGGTGCGGGTTTTAATTGGCGTTTGCCTTACCCCATCCAAAAACATGAACTCGTTTTTGTGACACAAATCCGTTCCGTTGACATTGGTCGTGACAACGTCATCAAGGCAACAGGTTTGCGTGAGTCAGCCATGCTGACCGAGGACGAGAACATCGTTGAAATTAAGTTCGCAGTTCAGTACCGTCTGAATGATGCGCGTGCCTATTTGTTTGAAAGCAAAAATCCGACAGAAGCCGTTGTTCAAGCTGCTGAAACGGCCGTTCGTGAGGTCGTCGGAAAAATGAAAATGGATTCTGCTTTGGCAGAGGAACGAGACCAGATCGCACCGCGTGTGCGTGCCCTGATGCAAACCATCTTGGATCGTTACAAAGTTGGTATTGAGGTCGTTGGCATTAACCTGCAACAAGGTGGTGTCAGACCACCAGAGCAAGTGCAAGCTGCTTTTGACGACGTGCTCAAAGCCGGCCAAGAAAGAGAACGCGCCAAGAACGAAGCCCAGGCCTATGCCAACGATGTGGTGCCGCGTGCCGTTGGTGCAGCTTCACGTTTGAAGGAAGAATCTCAAGCCTACCGCGAACGCATTGTTGCGCAGGCCGAGGGTGATTCACAGCGTTTCAAGGCCATCTTGCCCGAGTATCAAAAGGCGCCGCAAGTCACACGTGACCGTATGTACCTCGATGCCATGCAACAAATTTATACCAATGTGACCAAGGTGGTTGTTGACAGCAAACAGGGCTCCAACCTGATGTATTTACCGTTGGACAAATTAATGCAGATGACAGCGAGTGGTGCGCCTTTACCGTCGCCCGCACAAGAGTCCAGCAACACAACGGCCCCCGCTCCAGCCAGTACCAATGGTGCAGCTGCTGACCCTAGATCGCGTGAAAGCCTCCGTTCACGTGACCGTGACGCTCGTTAAGGAAGTCTCAAAATGAATCGAATTGGAATTTGGGCTTCATCCCTTTTGTTGTTGCTGGCTTTGGCCAGTTCCATGTTGTTTGTTGTCGACCAGCGGCAATTTGGTGTGGTTTATGCGCTGGGTCAAATCAAGGAGGTCATCACTGAACCTGGCTTGAACATCAAACTTCCGCCACCCCTGCAAAACGTCACCTACATTGACAAACGCCTCTTGACCTTGGACAGCCCTGACACAGAGCCTATGCTGACAGCCGAGAAGCAGCGGGTTGTGATTGACTGGTACGTCCGTTGGCGCATCACCGATCCCATGGCTTACATTCGAAATGTGGGTCTGGACGAAAAGGCAGGTGCCAATCAACTCAACAGGGTGGTTCGCAATGCTTTCCAAGAAGAAATCAACAAGCGGACTGTCAAAGACTTGTTGTCTTTGAGTCGCGATGTTTTGATGAATGACGTGAAGCGCGAAGTTTTGGAAAAAGTTCGTGGTGACAAACCTTGGGGTGTGGATGTTGTTGACGTCCGCATTACCCGCGCCGACTACGTCGATGCCATTACCGAATCGGTTTATCGCCGTATGGAAGCAGAACGCAAACGTGTCGCCAATGAGTTAAGGTCAACTGGTGCTGCTGAGGGTGAAAAGATTCGTGCTGATGCCGATCGCCAACGCGAAGTGACCATTGCCAATGCTTACCGCGAAGCCCAAAAGATCAAAGGGCAGGGCGACTCCCAAGCTGCCAGAATTTACAACGAGTCTTTTGGTCGTGATCCACAATTTGCCCAGTTCTACAGAAGCTTAGATGCCTACAAAGCCAGTTTCTCTAAGAAAAGCGATGTCATGGTTCTTGACCCCAGCGGCAGCGACTTCTTCAGAACCATGCGTGGAACCACTGCACCTGCAGCGTCACCCGCTTCGCCAGCCTCACAGCCTCCAAAGAAATAAGTGCCTCTTTGGGACTCTTTGCTGGCTGCCATTGCCTTGGTTTTGATTCTCGAGGGGCTTTTGCCCCTCATTTCGCCTACCAAATGGCGTGAAATGTTTAGCCAGTTATTACAACTTCAGGACGGTCAGATCCGGTTTTTTGGCCTTGGCACTGTTTTGTTAGGCGTCTTTCTTTTGGTTTGGTTAATTTAAGCCTGTTTGAACCGGTAAAATCCCTGTTTTAACAGCCCCCTATTTGCCATGTCCGCTTGGGTCCTACCGGATCACATCGCCGATGTTTTGCCGTCTGAGGCAAGACACATCGAAGAACTCCGAAGATTGCTTTTAGACACTGCTCGCAGCTACGGCTTTGAGTTGGTGTCACCCCCTTTGCTTGAGCACATTGAGTCATTACTGACAGGAACAGGCAAGGCGCTTGATTTGCAAACCTTCAAACTGGTTGATCAACTGTCCGGCCGAATGATGGGCTTGCGTGCAGACACAACGCCTCAAGTCGCTCGAATTGATGCACATTTATTAAATCGATCAGGGGTCACACGCTTGTGTTACTGCGGGCCCGTATTGCACACACGCCCAGACAGACCGCATGCCACCCGTGAACCGCTTCAACTTGGCGCAGAAATTTTTGGGCATGCCGGCCTAGAAGCCGACCTGGAAGTCTTACAACTGGCACTTGATTGTTTGCAATCTGCCCAAATCGGCGATGTTTTGGTTGATTTGGCTGACGCAAGAATCGTGGGCGCATTGCTTGAAGATTTGCCATTGAGCGAAACCACCCGTGGTGAAGTCTATGCAGCACTGGCATCGAAAAATAGCTCTCTCTTGGGCGAGTTATCTCAAAACTTTCCCCCAGACATACAAAAAGGCTTGCTGAGTTTGATTGATATGTTTGGCGATGCTTCTGTCTTGTCTAAAGCCTTGAAAACACTTCCAGCCAAACCTCAAATCAAGTTGGCACTGGAGCAATTGAAATGGTTGAGTGAGCAATTGCCGCAAGTCACATTCCAGTTTGATTTGGCAGATGCACGTGGCTATGCTTATTACAGCGGCTTGCGTTTTGCCATCTATGCCAAAGGCGCCAGTGACGCGGTCATTCGAGGCGGACGCTACGATGGCGTTGGTGCGGTGTTCGGTCATGAGGTCAGTCGCGATCGACCCGCTGTGGGTTTTAGCCTTGACTTGAAACAATGGGTGGGGATTGTTCCTGCACTGACATTGAAAGCAGCCATTCGTGCGCCTTGGGGAACTTCAACTGATTTACGCAATGCCATTACAAAGCTTCGTCATCTGGGAGAAACCGTGGTTTGCATCTTGCCTGGCCACAACAGTGAAATCGATGAATTCCATTGCGACCGCGAGCTCGTAGAGATTGCAGGGCAATGGGTTGTCAAAGTTATTGAAAAATAAATTTATATGAACATGATCAAAGGAAGAAACGTCGTCGTCGTTGGCACTCAGTGGGGCGACGAGGGCAAAGGCAAATTGGTCGATTGGCTGACCGAAAGTGCGCAGGGCGTTGTGCGCTTTCAAGGCGGTCACAATGCGGGCCACACGCTGGTGATCAATGGCGTCAAAACCGCTTTGCACCTCATTCCCAGTGGCATCATGCGCCCTGGCGTGAAGTGCTACATCGGCAATGGTGTTGTTTTGTCTGCGGGCAAACTCTTTGAAGAAATTGCAGGCTTAGAAAAAGCTGGCGTTGAAGTTCGTTCGCGCTTGCGCATCAGCGAGGCCTGCCCCTTGATTCTGCCTTTCCATGCGGCCTTAGAC
>JBIKJX010000236.1:0-3780 GCA_044360785.1 Limnohabitans sp. | reverse complement strand
AATCAGACGACGGCTTAGACATTTATTTTGATGACAACATGCCAGTGCTCGTCAGTGACTACCCTGCCCTTTTGGGCACTGGCGATGGACCTTCTCCGGTGCAGCTTTTATGTGCAGCAATGCGCAGCTGATGTTGTCTCCTTATAAAATAAGTTTGATAAAAAATTCATCACACTCGTTTATTTGTAGCGGAGTAAGAGTTGCCTGTAATCGTCTACGTTTTTCTTAACCAGTTGTTTCAACTCATCTCCCGTCACCATGCGGTACTCAAATCCATACGAACTTAAACTGGCATCGTAATTTTTCTTCGTCACAGATTTTTTGATGGCATCTTCTATCTCTTGCGCGTCTTTGGCTGAAACATTTGGCCCGGTATAAATGCCACGCAATGAAGACCATGTTATGTTGTAACCCTGCTCTTTCGCTGTAGGTATAGAAGCCCAAACGCCAGGTAAGCGTTGGTCCGACAGCACGGCTAAAACTCTGACTTTTCCAGCAGCAAGCAGTTTTGTCACCTCGCCAGTGTCGCCAGTTAGAACTTGAATATGTCCACCTTGCAACGCATTGAGTGCATCACCGCCACCTTCAAATGCGACAACTTTCATTTTTTTATGACTGACGCCAGCCTCGCGGGAAATCAAAGCAGCTTTAATCCAATCTTGGCTACCAATCGTTCCACTTGAGCCAAAGGCAATCAGGTCTGGATTTAGTTGAATTCCTTGAATGAGACTTTTTAAATCTTTGTATGGGGCATTCTGATTGACGACGACGACACCGTAATCAATACCCAAAACAGCCAACCACCGGACGTCGTCAGCGCCGTATCCACCAAAACGATTTTGAGCAAGATTAAGTAGCGTGCCTGAAGAAAACGCGACAAGCCTCGCCTTATCACCTGGATGTTGAAGGATCGTCGATTTAAAGGCCAAAGCACCGACGCCGCCAGGCTGATAGATGATTTGCAATGGTTTTTTGATTTCTTTACTCTTTAACAAAGCATCATTCAATAATTTGCAAGTCACATCAAAGCCACCCTCTGGTTTTGCTGGCGCCACGCATACAGTCCCATCTAAAACGCCAGCCAGGACATTCATTCCCAAACACAAGATAAAAGTGAAACAGATTTTTAATGAATTGGCCATGTCAAACAGACCTCCGTTCCACTTTTATTACTTAACAGATTGACAGTTAACTTGCCGTCATGCGCCGTCATGACGGATTGAGCAATTGCAAATCCTAATCCCGAACCTCTACTGCCTATGCCTTTTGCGAATCGTTGCCCCAGTCGCGCCATCACATGCAAATCAATGCCAGGTCCGTCGTCGACAACTTTGATGAGAAATTCAATGTGGCTGACCTCAGCACTCACTGTGACAACACCACGTTCTTTGCCATGTTGTATTGAATTGTGAATGACGTTGGACAAGGCTTGTGACAGCAAATACGAATCACCCATCGCCATGGCTTCGTGGTTTGAAATTTCTAGACCCAAGTCAACATGTTTCTCGTCCGCAAGGGGCAAAAGTGCCATCACAACTTCACGAATAAGCTCAGCCAGATTGAAAGGGGCTCGTTCAACTTTCGCTGCATCAGATTCAGCAAGCGATAGCAATTGATTGGTACCTCTGATGGTATGACTCAGCTGATTAGAAAGTGATATCAAGGCTTCTTGCCTGACTGAAGGATCAGTTTCTCTCAGTGCAAAATCCATTTGCATCTGCAAAACAGACAGCGGCGTTCTTAACTGATGTGAAGCATCATAGATAAAACTTCTTCTTTTAGTCATTAGATTCTCTGTGCGAAGAAGTTGATGATTGATTGCGACGATGAGAGGTTGCAGCTCAGATGGTATGGATTCTTTCGCGAGAGGTGTTAAATCAGCGGACTGCCTTGAGCCAACCTGCCGAACCAACGTAATCAGTGGCCTCAGGCCAAATGCGAGCCCAAAACCAACACCCAGCCAAATGAGAACCAACATGAGGCTATCGCGAACCAAGGCGCGCTGAATCAGATGCGTGGTGAAAGACTCGCGTGATTGAACACCTTCAGCAACTTGCACAATCCAATCAGCGACTTCACCTGGACGTCTTTTTTCAAGTGGCTCAGAATGAAGATAGGCACCCACACGAACAGCTTGGTCAAAAAATAAGGCATCGTAAAAAATGGGTTTACCCGGAAGCAAATCCTCAGGAGGATTTGGAAGATCGTGGTTACCAACTTGCACGAGTCCATCTGGGGTCGAAACTTTAAAATAAACATGACCGGAGGCGGTCAGCTCAAAAAACTCAAATTGCTTGTAGGGAAGCTCGACTGAGAGGCCGCCCGCTGTATTGGAAACATTTAAATTAATCGACTTGATAACGCCAAGCAACGATCGGTCATATGCACTGTTTGTGGAGCGAATAAGATCTTCTCTGGTGTAAAAGAGACTTGCTGCAGAAAATGTAGTGAGTACCGGTAATAAAACGATAAGCAACCGTGCGCTCAGGCTAAGTTTCTTCATTTGCCTCCAAAACATAGCCGAGGCCTCTGTATGTCTTCACTTGGATGCCGCTAATCTCAAGTCTTTTTCGAAGTCGATGAACCAAAACATCTACAGCACTAGATTGAACATCCTCTTCGTCACTAAAAATTCTGTCCAAAATTTGACCGCGTGAGATTGGCTCTCCGATGTGCTGTATCAATATCTTTAGCAGCGTGTACTCGCGAGGGGAAAGAGAGAGCACTTCATCATTTATCTTGAATTGCTTGCTTCGAAAGTCAAATTGAAGCGAACCGATTGCAAACTGTAAAAATTCATTGCCACGCGCCCTTCTAACCAATGCCATTAATCGAGCTTCAAGCTCTGCCAGTGCAAATGGTTTAACAAGAAAATCGTCAGCACCAGCGTTGAGACTTTCAACTTTATCGGCCAGTGAGCTACGTGCTGTCAGTATCAATACAGGTAATCGCTTGCCTTGCAAACGAAGGCGTTTCAATACTTCTGCGCCAGATTTTCCAGGTAAGCCTAAATCCAGTATGACTGCATCGAATTCGTTATGAGAAAGTGCGGGTTCGATGAGTCGGCCATCGTCAACCCACTCCACCTTGCAGCCAATTTGCGACAAAGCCTTACTAAGCCATTCTCCTAATGAATGCTCATCCTCTGCCAGTAACAGCCGCATAGAACATGGTCCTATTTAATTTTCAATTGACTTAGACGCTTGACATCAATCGTAAATCAAATATTAACTATTTAGTATCTATTTTTTGGTTTTCTCACAATTTTTGCCCAAGGTGTAGCTATACGGTAAAAAAAGCGTGAAGCACGAATGCTTCACGCCAAATCGCCTCAAATCAAATTGAGGCACCTTGAAAAACAGAAAGCTTAGAACCGAAAGCGCATGCCAACACCATAGGCTGTTTGCGATGTTTTGCCGTTTGCACCCTTGTCACCCCAACCATCGCGCAATGTCAGCTTGTCCATGACAACATAGAAATCCGTGGCTTTGTCCCAGTGGTACATGGCGGAAGCGTACACAGTATTGCGCTTTCCATTCGCCAACACATTAGCGGTTGAGCCTGAATTGTCTGCATACGCGTTGTAAACATAGCCGTTCGAATCTTGTGCAGCATTTTTAGCGTTCATGGTGACATAACCCAAAGCGTAGTCAGTTTTACCTTTTGGGGTCAACAATACAGACACTGTTGAGGCATTGTCCTTGCGACTAGTTAAGCCTGCCTTTTGATCGCTCGAATAGTTAAATACTCCTGCGTTCAAACGAACCAAGTCATTCAATT
>JBIKJX010000235.1:0-3792 GCA_044360785.1 Limnohabitans sp. | reverse complement strand
CATCGATGCCAAGCGGCGTCAAGGCCAAGACCTCACATTGCGCGGTGAAGGCTGGGATGTTTACAGTCATGGTGGCCGCCAAAACACAGGCCTCGATGTTGTCAAGTGGGCCACCCAAATGGCCGAACACGGTGCAGGCGAAATTTTGCTCACCAGCATGGACCGCGACGGCACAAAGTCTGGCTTCGATTTGGCGCTGACCAAGGCCGTGAGCGATGCCGTCCAAGTGCCTGTCATTGCCTCGGGCGGTGTGGGCAATTTAGACCACTTGGCCGACGGCGTCCAACAAGGCGGCGCCGACGCTGTCCTGGCTGCCAGTATTTTTCATTACGGCGAATACACCGTTCAGCAAGCCAAACAGCGCATGCGCGAGCGGGGAATTCCTGTGCGTTTGTAAGAACTGTCATCTGCAAGTGGTAGATTCACCCCATGACATGGCTTGATCAAATTAAATGGGATGCGCAGGGGCTGGTGCCCGTCATTGCGCAAGAGGCAAGCACCGGCGATGTGCTGATGTTTGCCTGGATGAACCGCGAGGCTTTGGCCAAAACGGCCGAACTCAAGCGTGCGGTTTATTTCAGTCGTTCACGCAACAAGCTGTGGTTCAAGGGCGAAGAGTCGGGCCATGTGCAGACCGTGCATGACATCCGACTCGACTGCGACAATGACGTGGTGCTGCTCAAAGTCACCCAATTGGGTCATGAACCCGGCATTGCTTGCCACACCGGACGTCACAGTTGTTTCTTTCAGCAGTACCAAGATGGTGAGTGGACTGCCACCGAACCGGTCCTCAAAGACCCCGAATCTATTTACAAGTGAGCACGCGTTGCCAAGATCATGAGTTCTACCGATGCTTTGGCCCGCTTAGCGGCCGTCATTGAAAGTCGCAAACCAGCCAATGGGGGCGACCCTGAAAAAAGCTATGTGGCCCGCCTGCTGCACAAAGGGCCTGATGCCTTTTTGAAAAAAATTGGCGAGGAAGCTACCGAAACCGTGATGGCGGCCAAAGACTTAGACCATGGCGGTGATGCCACCAAATTGGTGGGCGAGGTGGCCGATTTGTGGTTCCACAGCATGATTGCCTTGGCCCACTATGGCTTGACGCCCGCCGATGTGGTGGCGGAGCTGAGTCGGCGCGAAGGCCTCAGTGGTTTGGAGGAAAAAGCCCTCCGCAAAGCCGAATTTCGTGAACAAACAGGTGAATGATGCACGATCCAAACTGCCTTTTTTGCAAAATCATTGCTGGGAAAATTCCTTCCAAGAAGGTTTATGAAGACGAACATGTGTTCGCTTTTCATGACATTGCGCCCTGGGCGCCGGTCCATTTTTTGATGGTTCCCAAGTTGCACATCGCATCGATGGCGCAAATCACCTCTGAACATGCGGCTTTAGTGGGCCATTTAATGACCTTAGCGCCTAAACTGGCTTTAGAGCAGGGTTGCAGACCCTATCCCGAGGGTGGCTACAGAATAGTCACCAACACGGGCGCAGAGGGCGGGCAAGAAATTCACCATTTGCATTTTCATGTCATGGGTGGCCCACGCCCTTGGCTTCGTGGTTAAACGCTTAGAATCTGGATCAATTGTTAGGAGATATTCATGGGAACGTTCTCAATTTGGCATTGGCTCATCGTCTTGCTCATCGTGGTCATGGTGTTCGGCACCAAGAAGCTGAAAAACATCGGCTCTGACTTAGGCGGCGCCGTCAAGGGGTTCAAAGATGGCATGAAAGACGCCAACGGCAACCCTGTCACTGAAGAAAAGCCTGCGGGTCAGGTCGCTGCCACTGCCGCGACAGAAAAAACCACGATCGACGTGGAAGCTAAGACAAAGTCCTGATTTGATCGATCTTGGTATTTCCAAAATAGCCCTTATCGGGGTGGTGGCGCTCATCGTCATCGGCCCCGAGAAGTTGCCGCGCGTGGCGCGGACCATGGGCAACCTCTTGGGCAAGGCTCAGCGTTACATCACGGATGTCAAGGCTGAGGTCAATCGCTCGATGGATTTGGAAGAACTCAAAAAAATGAAGGAATCGATGGAGGGTGCTGCCAGAGATGTTGAAAACTCTGTTCAAACAACCGCCATCGACTTTGAAAAGCAGTGGGATGAGACCACGGCCGGCATCACGAACGATCCCAACACGCCAAGGTGGGAGCCGCCGCCGCCCACGTACAAGCACCCTGGCAAAAAGTTCAGATTGAAGCAAGCGGCTGTCCCTCAGTGGTACAAAGCACGCGCAGGTGTTAGAACCAAAACATTGTCCGGGGCTGCCAGAGTTGCCCGTTACCGCCCCACCCGATTAGGTTAATTTCAAGTGTCCGATCCCACCTCAAAGCCCGAAGACGAATTGGCCGGCACTGAACAACCTTTTGTCACGCACTTGATGGAGTTGCGCGACAGGTTGGTTCGCGCCATGGCGGCAATTGGCGTGGCAGCGGGTGTCTTGGCGCTCTTTCCAGGCCCTGGCCAACTCTACGACTTATTGGCTGCGCCTTTGGTGTCGCATTTGCCTGCAGGTACCACCCTCATTGCCACGTCGGTTATTTCACCTTTCATGGTGCCGCTCAAAATTTTGTTGATGGCTGCGTTTTTGTTGGCCTTACCCGTGGTTTTGTACCAAGTCTGGGCTTTCATTGCACCCGGTTTGTATACCCACGAAAAGCGCTTGGTCATGCCCTTGGTGATTTCTAGCACATTGTTGTTTTTCATTGGCGTGGCGTTTTGTTATTTCTTTGTGTTTGGCCAGGTCTTTGCCTTCATTCAAAGCTTTGCGCCTAAAAGCATCACTGCTGCACCTGACATCGAGGCTTATCTAGGCTTCGTACTCAACATGTTCTTGGCCTTTGGCTTGGCCTTTGAAGTGCCCATTGCGGTCGTGGTGTTGGCCCGATTGGGCGTGGTCACGATCGAAAAACTCAGAGATTTCCGAGGCTATTTTGTGGTGCTTGCGTTTGTCATAGCGGCCATCGTGACGCCACCCGACGTGGTGTCTCAGTTGGCGCTGGCCATTCCCATGTGTTTGCTGTATGAACTGGGCATTTGGGCGGCTCAAATTTTCATCAAACACACGCAGCCCCCCAAAGAAGACGCTTCAGCCGAAGACGAAGCGTCCAAATCTGCTTAACGCAGATCAGGGTCTCACGGGACGTGTGCCTGGCGTCACTCGAAGCTCTAAGTTTTTGCCGTTTCTTAAGACCGACAAACTGGCCACTTCTCCGGGCTTGAGGGCGGCCACACTGGACAGCATCTCAGGCACATCCGACACACTTTGCCCTGCCACTTGCATGACCAGATCGCCAGGTTGAATCCCAGCCTTGGCTGCAGGGCTGTTTTGCAACACACCGTGAATCAAAACCCCTTTGGGCAATGCCCCCGTTGTTTTGTCTTTGACAATGCCAAAACTTTCGGCCAACTCGGCATTGAGGGGTCTGGGCTCAACGCCAATCCAACCTCGCGTGACTTTGCCGTCTTTGATGAGGGCGGCCATGATTTGTGTGGCTGTGGACACCGGCACTGCAAAGCCAATGCCCATATTGCCCCCAGAGCGCGAATAAATGGCGGTATTGATGCCCATCAATAAGCCATTGGCATCGACCAATGCGCCGCCTGAATTACCAGGGTTGATGGCGGCATCGGTTTGAATGAAGTTTTCAAAGGTGTTGATACCCAATTGTTTGCGGCCCAAGGCGCTCACAATGCCTGAAGTGACAGTTTGACCCACCCCAAATGGGTTGCCAATGGCCAAAACGGCATCCCCCACTTGCAAGGTTTCCATCTGACCCAAAACAATGAC
>JBIKJX010000234.1:0-3814 GCA_044360785.1 Limnohabitans sp. | reverse complement strand
TGACGCCACTTCAAATCGGGGTTTCGACGCAATGTGCCTAAGCCAGAGCATGGCGCATCGACCAATACACGGTCAATTTTGCCGGCCAAGCGCTTGACCCTGTCATCGCGCTCATGCGCAATGGCGGCAGGATGCACATTGGACAACTGACTGCGTGCCAAACGGGGCTTGAGGGCATCTAAACGATGGCCAGATGTGTCCATCGCATAGAGGCGTCCGGTGTTGCGCATGGCGGCGCCTATCGCCAGGGTTTTACCGCCCGCCCCTGCACAAAAATCAACCACCATTTCACCGCGATGCGCATCAAGCAAAAGCGCCAGCAACTGCGAGCCTTCGTCTTGCACTTCCACCGCACCACGCTCAAAGGCTTTGACTTTGGCCAAGGAGGGTTTGCCTTGCAATCGCAAACCCCAAGGTGAATAAGGCGTTGGTTCTGAAACGATGCCTACTGCCGACAGTTCCTTTTGGACGTCTGCACGTTTTTCATTCAAAGCATTGACGCGCAAATCCAAAGTACCTGGCGTTTGCAAGCTCTGAGCCAAAGCTTCAAAAGTATCGCCCAGTTGCTCTTTTAAAGGCTTGGCAAGCCAATCAGGCAAGTTGTGAATGTGCTGCGACATCAGGTCGGTGGGCTGCACGCTGTCGCAGATGTCGAGCCATTTTTTTTCGGTGTCGTTGAGCGCGCTTTTGACAAAATCGCGTGGCCCCGCAAAACCCAAAATGGCCAAGCGTCGCTCTTTGGGTCCACTGCCTGAACGGGCCATGTGTTCAAACAACAACTTCTTGCGCAAGACTTGAAAAACGGTCTCCGACAAGGTGGCACGTTCACGCGGACCCAGGCTGCGATGATCTCGGAAAAACCGAGATACCACCGCATCGGCGGGATGGTTAAATTGAAGGGTCAGCCTGACCAATTCGGCACAGGCGTCTAACAAAGCTTTAGGATGCATAGACCCCATTGTCCCACTGCTTCGCTCTGAGGATCTCAAACATGCAAGAAGAAACCTTTCCAGCCCTGATCGTCACGCGACCTGGCTATTACCGCCACTACAAAAATTTGATGTACCAAGTGCTGGGTACGGTGCGTCACTCTGAATCTTTGGAATCAATGACTTTGTACAAAGCCCTGTACGGCGAGCAAGGTTTGTGGGTCAGACCGGCAGCGATGTTCAACGAAAAAGTTGAAATCAACGGCGTGGTGCAAGATCGATTTACTTGGGTGGGCGAACAGCTGCCGGATGCTTGAAAAAATCTGCAATGGCTGCAGGAAAAATAAGATGTTCCTGCGTTAAGACCCTGGCCCCCAAGCTTTCCGCGGTGTCGTCCTTTAAGACAGGCACCACCGCCTGCGCCAAAATTTGACCCTGGTCCAATTCGCTGGTAACTTGGTGGACTGTGGCACCTGCAAATTGGCACCCCGCATCGATGGCACGCTGATGCGTATCAAGTCCCTTGAATGCCGGCAACAGTGAGGGGTGAACATTGATCAGTCGGCCAGCGTAATGCGCCACAAATGCCGGCGTCAATATTCTCATGAAGCCAGCAAGAACCACCAAATCGGGCGCGTGCACATCGATGCGAGAAACAAGTGCCGCGTCAAAATCGTCCCGCGTTGCGTATTGCGTGTGGTCTAAAACTTCTGTAGAAATGTCTGAATGAATTGACTGCAACCAAGACAAGCCAGAGGCGTTGGGCCGGTTGCTGATAACCGCCGCGATTCGCACGCCTAGTAACCTGTCCCAACGCTCAGCGTGAGCAGCCTGAACAATGGCAGCCATGTTGGAGCCAGTGCCAGAAATCAGAATCACAATGTTTTTCACTAAGACCAGGGCAACGCGACCCAATGCACAAAAAGATACGAGGATTATCCCTGCTACCCTGCATTAAAAAGGTATTTGTCGCTACTAGGACAGAATATTTGCGCACGATCGTGCTAAAAACGCAGTTTCACCATTCACTGGCTTTGACCGGAGACACATTTCATGGATTTGGCATTCACACCCGAAGAGCTCGCATTTCGCGAGGAGATTCGTGCTTGGGTAAAAGCAAATTTACCTGCTGATATTTCACAAAAAGTCCACAGCGCCATGCGCTTAACCCGCGATGACATGCAACGCTGGGCCAAAATTTTGGGCAAAAAGGGCTGGCTGGGTTGGGGCTGGCCAGAACAATTTGGCGGTCCAGGTTGGAACGCTGTTCAAAAGCATTTGTTTGAAGAGGAATGCGCCTTGGCAGGTGCACCCCGCGTCGTGCCATTTGGCCCCGTCATGGTGGCGCCCGTCATCATGGCTTTTGGCAACGCCGAACAACAAAAACGTTTCTTGCCAGGCATTGCCAGTGGTGAAGTTTGGTGGAGCCAAGGCTACAGTGAACCCGGTTCAGGCTCTGATTTGGCCTCTCTCAAAACACGCGCCGAACGTGTGGGTGACAAGTACATTGTCAACGGCCAAAAAACATGGACCACCTTGGGTCAATATGGCGAATGGATTTTCTGTTTGGTCCGCACCAGCAACGAAGGCAAACCTCAAACTGGTATTTCCTTTCTGCTGATCGACATGAAGACCCCCGGCATCACCGTGCGACCCATCAAGTTGCTCGATGGTGAATGCGAAGTCAACGAGGTCTGGTTTGACAACGTCGAAGTGCCCGCCGAAAACTTGATCGGTGAAGAAAACAAGGGCTGGAACTACGCCAAGCATTTGCTTGCGCATGAGCGCACCAACATTGCAGACGTGAACCGCGCCAAACGAGAACTCGAGCGGCTAAAACGCATTGCAAAAACAGAAGGTGTTTACGACGACATGCGGTTCCGCGATGAAATTTCCAAACTGGAAGTGGACATTGTGGCCTTGGAGATGCTGGTCTTGCGTGTTTTGTCGGCCGAAAAATCTGGCAAAAATTCACTCGACATTGCAGGCCTGTTGAAAATCAGGGGCAGTGAAATTCAACAACGCTACAGCGAGCTCATGATGTTGGCAGCTGGCCCCTACAGCCTGCCCTTTATCTTTGAAGCCATGGACGCAGGTTGGCAGGGTAACTTCCCAGGACAAGAAGTGTCGAACGCCCCGCTGGCTGCCAACTATTTCAACATGCGTAAAACAACGATTTACGGCGGCAGCAATGAAGTGCAGCGCAACATCGTGGCTCAAACAGTTTTAGGTTAATTGCATTAACCCTACAAGGACAGATCATGGATTTCGATTTTTCAGACGATCAAGAACAACTTCGCGATGCAGTGCGCAAATGGGTGGACAAGGGCTATACCTTTGATCGCCGACGCGAAATCACCAACGCAGGCGGTTTTGACCGCGCTGCCTACACCGAACTGGCCGAGCTGGGCTTGTGCGGCTTGTATGTCAGCGAAGCGCATGGCGGCATGGGCATGGGGCCGGTTGAAGGCATGGTGGTGATGGAAGAATTGGGGCGCGGCATTGTGATGGAACCCATTCAGCAAGCGCTGATTGCAGGTGCCGTCTTAGAAGGCTATGCACCCGACGCAATGAAGTCCGAATGGCTGCCAAAAATTGCGGGTGGAGAAGCCATAGTGGTGTTGGCACAGCAAGAGCGAAAAGGTCGCTACAACCCCAGCAAGTGCGATGCACAAGCACTGCAACAAGACGGCCAGTGGAACATCACAGGTACCAAGAGCGTGGTGAGTGTGGGCGACCATGCAGATGCTTTTTTAGTGCCTGCCATGGCAGCCGGGAAAATGGCTTTGTTTTTGGTTGCCAAAGGTGCCAAAGGTTCAGAGACTGCTGGCTACATCACCCAAGATGGCGCTCGTGCAGCAGAACTAACTTTGAACCAAACACCT
>JBIKJX010000041.1:0-10116 GCA_044360785.1 Limnohabitans sp. | reverse complement strand
AAACAAGCCGGTACCAAATTTGTCATTGAGCCTCACATTCGGTTCAAGGGGCAAGTGGGTGAACAAGCGACCATGTTTTTTTTGGATCCCTGCGGTAATGCTGTCGAGTTCAAAGCCTTTGCCAACCCGGCCAGTTTGTTTGCCAAGTAAACCAGTCAACGCATTCAGCTTCAGTCAAGCGATTTGAATTTGAGGATGTGCTTCGTTCGATGAAATTTAAAATGTCCGACAAATCGCTTTTTGCGATTTTGCTGCGTTCACCTTGGTGGTACAGCTTTTTAATTGCCGCACTTTTAACGCTGTTAGCCCGCGTATTTTTGCCCGAGGCCTACGTTGCAGTTGGCATGCTCAGTGCTTTTCCCTTTGCCATCATTGGCATCATGGCTGCTTGGCGACAGCGGGACAAACCATCGCCAGAGAGCATCTCGCTGGCCTTGAGCACTTTGGAAAAAATGTCTTGGAAAGAGTTTTCTTCCCTCATGGCACAAGCCTTTGCGCAGCAGGGCTTCAACGTGGTGCGTTTAGATTCGAATTCTGCAGACTTGCAGTTGGAGAAATTTGGCAAAACAACCTTGGTCAGTTGCAAGCGATGGAAGGCAGCCACCTTGGGGGTTGAGGTTTTAAAAGATTTGAAAGCCCTTCAAACTTCACAAGATGCAACTTACGCCGCTTGCATTAGTCTCAGTTTGCCAACGGGTGTGGCACTCAAGTTTGCCAAAGACAACGCCATTCAATTGATCTGCCAAGATGACTTGGCGGCCTTTTGTCTAAAGGCTCTCAACAAAGAAAAGCCATAAGGACGATCAAGACCGTTAGTTCTTTTGTCAGACTTTGATGGCGCGCATGACCTGCGCAATACATTGATTCGTTTTGGCTGCATCAATCCAACGAACGATGCAAACCAATTCAAGTTGTGGGTCGACCCAAGTGATGGAGGAGCCAGCACCAATGGCAAACCAAGAGCTTCGAGGTGCATCTTTGAACAAGGTGCCTTCGTTGTTGAGCCAAATTAGATAGCCGTAGTAGGGGGCCACATCACAGGGCTGCTGCATCATGTTTAGCCACTGCGCTGAAAGAATTTGACGGCCCTTGTAATTGCCGTTGCCCATGAGCATTAATCCAATCAGCGCTTGGTCCATGGCAGAAATAGAAACGCCACCACCCCAATGACTCCCTCCTGGCACAGACATCATGCGTTGGCCATTGACTTGGGTCCAACCTTGTTCATAACCCACCCATTGGAATTGATCAGAGCAGCCCAAAGGTTTTCTGAAAAATTCCTCAAAGACATCGGGCAAGGGCCGCTTGAACAAGTGCAATAAGGCCATTGAGAGTTGGTTGATGCGAACGTCGTTGTATTCGAACCTAGAACCGGGCTCGCCCAAGGGTCTAGGGTCACCTTTTTGACCGCCGGCTTCGCCTGTTTGGTAAGTCAGCCAACGATACCGGTCAACTTGTTCTGGAATACCTAGGCATGTGCCTTCCCATTCGCTTGTTTGTTGCAACAAGTGATGCCAAGTAATGCGAGACAAGCGCTCGCCTTCAAAGCCAATGCCTGGACATTGCTCAACCACTGGCGTGTGGACGTTCTTGATCAAGCCTTGATCGAATGCGAGACCTGCCAACAGCGCCAAATATGTTTTGGCCACACTGAATGTGAGATCGGCTCTGTGCGGCTCACCCCATTGCGCTAGCAATTGCTGTTTGTGGAAGATGACGCCAGAGACGGGGCCTCGATCATGCACAGGACCATAGAGTCGGTTGTAGGGTGGGGGGTCGGCGTCGTGAATGCCCCAAGGCGAGGAGGTATCTCGAGACCAAGGAGACTCGGATTTTTCAATGAATTGAATTGCTTCTTGAAGTACAGTCATGATTTGATCGCAAAGTAGGATTAATTTTGATGCTCTATAGGGTTATTACTGTGGGCTCATTCTTTAGGTCCAATGCATAATAGCGAACAATGAGTTTTTTTTTATACTAATCAGTTCAACAGGAGACAAAATGACTGCAGTTCAACAAGACGTTCAATCAATTGATGGCGAGAGCACTGTATCTAACCGCCGCCGTTTCTTTGGAAAAGCAGCCACAGCTGCAGTTGCAGCGCCTTTAATGGGCGCGCCAATGATTGCCGTTGCCCAAGCGCCTATCGTCTTTAAGATGCAGGGTTCATGGGGTACCAATGAAATTTTCAGCGAGATGGCGCAGCAGTACGTTACTCGTGTGAATGAAATGTCCGGTGGTCGCCTCAGAATCGAATATTTACCTGCTGGTGCAGTTGTGAAGCCTTTTGAAATCATTGACGCTGTCAGCAAAGGCGTTCTTGATGGCGGTCACCACGTGTCGGGTTATTGGTATGGCAAAAATAAGTCTGCATCATTGTTCGGTACAGGTCCAGTAAGCGGCGCTACTCCTGAAATCGGCTTGAGCTGGATTCAGGCAGGAGGCGGTCAGCAACTCTGGGATAAATTAGTCGCTAAGATGAACCTGAATGTGGTTGGTTTCTTCTCTTTCCCAATGCCCTCACAGCCACTGGGTTGGTTCAAAAAGGCTCCACCCAAGAAAGCAGCCGACTTGAAAGGTTTCAAGTACCGTACCATTGGTTTGGCAGCTGACATGTTGCAAGAAATGGGTATGGCGGTTGCCCAGTTGCCAGGCGGAGAAATTGTGCCCGCCATGCAGCGCGGTGTGATCGATGCTTTCGAATTCAACAACCCTACAGCAGATATGCGATTTGGCGCGCAAGACGTGGCCAAGTTCTATTCCATGGGTTCATTCCACCAAGCCCAAGAATTCTTTGAGATCATTTTCAACAAAGACAAGTACAACGCCTTGCCCGCAGACTTGAAGGCCATCCTCAAATATGCAGCTGAAGCCGCTTCGACAGCTTCTACAGCCTTGGCACACGATAACTACTCCAAGGATTTGCAAGAGTTGATCGTCAAGCACAAGGTGCAAGTCTCCCGCACAAGTGCAGACGTCTACAAAGGTCAGTTGGCCGCGTGGGACGTTGTCACAGCAAAACTAGAAAAAGAAGTCGACATGTTCAAGGAAGTGAACGATTCTTTCAAGGCCTGGTCACGTCGCGTTGGTTTCTATCACTTCACAAACGAAGCCAATTACCGCATGGCCTACGAACACGTGCAGAAAACCAAGCTGCCAGTCTAACCTTAGCGTAAGCTACAAAGACTGCCGAGACCTGTTTCGGCAGTCTTTCTTTTTGTCTAAATAGGTGCGTTTTATGGAAGTTTGGATTCGAAGGATTGACATCCTCAACAAGTCGATTGGTCATGCCTTTTCTTGGTGTGTATTGATATTGACGGCATCCACCTGTTTTGAGGTGTTCATGCGCTATGTACTCAACAGCCCTACTGTTTGGGCATTTGACATGAGCTATATGCTTTATGGGGCAATGTTCATGATGTCGGGGGCTTATGCCCTTTCTCGTAATTCACACGTGCGAGGCGATTTCTTTTATCGCAACTGGTCCAACAGAACGCAAGCCAAAGTAGATTTGGCCTTGTATTTCTTGTTTTTCTTTCCAGGCATTTTTGCCATGGTTTTCACTGGTGGCCAATACGCATACGAAAGCATCCGCATTTTGGAGTCAAGCGTAAACAGCCCTGCAGGCGTGCCAGTTTGGCCCCTAAAGTCGATCATTTTTGTAGCCGGCATTACGCTTCTCATTGCAGGTGCGGCTGAGGTCATGCGCTGCCTGGTGTGTATACGCACTGGCGAGTGGTTGTCGCGCGGCAGCGATGTCGAAGAACTTGAACAAGTGTTGATCCAACAACACGCTGAGAAAGAATCATCATGAGTGATCCGTTTGTCGCCCTCCTAATGCTAGGGCTCTTCATTGTCTTTATTTTTTTCGGATTCCCGATCGCCTTCACGATGATGGCCATGGGCATGGGTTTTGGTTTTTACGCCTATTTCACGCCTGACCAGTTAATATGGGACAACCGCATCTTGTACTTGTTCACTCAAAACACCTTCAGTGTGATGAACAACGATGTGCTGATATCGATACCCTTGTTTCTCTTCATGGGTTACATCATTGAGCGAGCCAATATCCTAGACAGGTTGTTCTTGAGTTTGCAGGTTGGCTTGCGAGGCGTTCCTGGTTCTATGGCCGTTGCAGCATTGGTCACTTGTACGCTGTTTGCAACAGCCACCGGCATTGTGGGCGCTGTGGTTGCTCTGATGGGGCTGATCGCCTTGCCGGCGATGCTCAAAGCTGGTTATGATGAAAAATTGGCCAGTGGTGTCATCACCGCGGGTGGCACTTTAGGTATCTTGATTCCACCCTCCATCTTGCTCATTGTGTATGCAGCTACAGCCAGCGTTTCGGTGGTCAAAATGTACGCTGCAGCCATCATCCCTGGATTTACATTGGCATTTCTATACCTGATGTACATCATCGTGCGTGCCACGCTTAACCCCTCTTTGTGTCCAAAGCCCAAAGATGTGTACGATTACTCAGTCTGGGAAAGCGTGGTCATGGTGTTGAAGGCCTTTGTGCCTTTGGCCGTTTTGATCATGTCGGTGTTGGGTTCAATTTTGTTTGGCTTGGCGACACCCAGCGAAGCTGCAGCCATGGGCGTTTTGGGCGGCATTATCTTAGCTATTGTTTACCGTGCTTTCACTTGGCAGCGTCTGCGTGAGTCGGTTTATCTAACGGCCCGCACCTCGGCCATGGTTTGTTTCCTATTTGTCGGTTCGGCCACTTTCGCATCCGTTTTTGGCTACTTGGGCGGTGAGCATTTGGTGAAGGATTTCATGCTCTCATTGAACCTGTCGCCCTTGCAGTTCTTGCTGTTGTCCCAGTTCTTGATTTTCATCTTGGGCTGGCCTTTGGAGTGGAGCGAGATCATCATCATCTTCGTGCCCATCTTCCTGCCATTGCTGCCTTTGTACAACATCGACCCCATCTTATTTGGCATCTTGATCGCAGTGAATCTGCAAACCGCTTTCTTGACCCCGCCAATGGCGATGTCGGCTTATTACTTGAAAGGGGTTGCACCCAAGAGCCTGCAACTAAATACCATCTTCAGTGGTTGTATGCCTTTTGTTTACATTATTTTGTTCACACTGGTCATGACTTATGTCTTCCCTGCCATGGTTACCTATTTGCCAGACCAGTTCTTCAACCAAGCGGTTGAGATGGAACGCGACCCCAACGACGAGTCGGTGGTCAACCCCGACTTCTTTAAGACAAACTGATGGCTGAGCCAACGAAAAATGTGTCCGACCTGACCGCTTTGGAGGTGCGCGAGCACCTGCTCAGCGGCCAAGAAACTGTTCAGGAGTTCACCGCCAAGCTTGGGCGTTTTGTGGATCAAGCAGACTTGGCCATTCACGCATTTGCACACCGAGATGACCGAGTAGTTGCGTTGCAAGCGGACAATCTGCAGCGGGACCGTGCAGCCGGGCACTTGCCTGGCCCTCTGTACGGCGTGCCTGTGGGCGTCAAGGACATTATCGACACCATGGATTTTCCAACTGAATACGGCAGTGTCATCCATGCAGGTCGCTACTCTGTTGGTGACGCTACAGTGGTGTCTCGTTTGCGAGCTGCTGGCGCAGTCATTTTCGGCAAGACCGTGACCACCGAATTTGCTACCACGCAGCCCGGCCCTACCTGCAACCCTCACAATCTGGCACACACCCCAGGCGGTTCGTCCAGTGGCTCGGCTGCAGCGGTAGCTGCGGGCATGGTGCCGGTGGCGTTGGGTACACAGACCAATGGCTCTGTCATTCGACCAGCTTCGTTTTGCGGAGTGTACGCCCTGAAGCCTTCACGCGGTCTTTTGCCCCGTACAGGCGTTTTAGACCAGTCGCCATCTCTTGACGAAGTTGGTGTCTTTGCACGCAATCTAGAAGACATTGCCAAACTTACCGAAATCATGTCGGGTGACGATGGGCACGACAATGCCAGTGCGCGACAAAGTCCTCGCAGAATTTATGATGTAGCGGTATCTCAGCCGCCATTGCCGCCCAAGTTTTGCTTTGTCAAAACCCCTTGGTGGGATGAAGTCGAACCAGAAGCACGTGAGGCTTATGAAGCTTTCGTAGCCCATATGGGCGATGACGTCGAAGTTGTGCAACTGCCCGACATTGTTAAGCAAGTGGCAACTTGGTTGGTTACGGTTAACGAAATTGAGCTAGGCGTATGCCTGCAAAAAGAGTGGCTCCACCACCGCGATCAACTGAGCGAGCCACTGCGTGCTCGCGTCGAAAAATCCATGAAGATGTCGGGTACCGATTACCTCATTGCAAAAGACCGTATGTTCCACGTCACGAACGCATTTGATGAGTACTTTGCAACTTACGATGCGATTTTGTGTCCAGCTGCTTTGGGAACAGCTCCGCAGGGCCTGACTTCAACTGGCAACCCGATCATGCAAACTGTCTGGAGCTTTGCTGGATTACCCAGTGTGAACTTGCCGCTTCTGACCTTGTCCAATGGTTTGCCATTGGGCGTGCAGGCGGTTGGCTCTTACCAAAACGATGCCCGCTTGCTGCGCTCTTCGCAATGGCTTGTCTCTGAATTTATTAAAAGGAACATGGCGTGAAATCCCTCCAACGCATTACCGGCTTCATCGGCCTCTTACTGATGGCTGCTTTCTTGCTGCCCTATATTTTTAAACTCCCACAATTGGATATCACTCTGATTTTGATGGGTGGATTGAGCTTGGCTGTTTTTGATTTTTTCTCTTCAAACATTGACGACTAACCATCTTACTGAGTGACAGATCATTGATCTCTATGGCAACTCAAAAGAGCACTATAGTTTTTGGGATCTCTTCACTCCAGTTCCTCATTGCGATTGGCAGACATTGACCCATTCAGCATGGGTGATGTCTGCCATTTTTTCTGGGCTCATTCGAACCGCACTGTTGATCGAACCTGCAGCCGGAATCACTTCGCTGTAAATTTTCAGCGAGACATCCAAGTAAACGGGAAGAGGCGAGGCAAGGCCAAAAGGGCAAACACCGCCCACTGGGTGGCCGGTGATTTCTGAAACCTCGTCTAATCCCAGCATCTTTCCTTTGCCAAATTGATCCTTGAATTTTTTATTGTCAATTCGCGCATCGCCCTTTGCGACAACCAAAACAACGCGGCCATCGTTCAATTTAAATGCCAAAGTTTTGGCAATTTGACCTGGTTCAACGCCATGGGCTTCTGCCGCTAAGGCAACCGTTGCAGTGCTAACGGGTAACTCAATGATGTCTATTTCGAGTTGACGTGCAGAAAAAAAATCTTTGACAGATTGAAGGCTCATGGTAGTTCTTGATCAGTTGGAGGGCTAATTTTATGTTTGAAGCCTGAGTGCCCTCGAATCTGTGGCTTAATAACGCCTTGAACTTTTTTCCTGGAGCCACAGATGGGCAATAAAATCGTCACCGAAGCCGACCGTAAATTTACACCTCCCTTGAAGCCACTGCCCGGCGTTACTTTGCCCACCAGCGGCCGCGGCCAGCGTGTTAGCTTAGAGCGCGGTGTTGCTACGCGCAGCAAAAAGAATCCAGGCAAGCGCGCCAAAAAAGGCGGTTAATAGTTGCTTTCATTTGAGTCCAAGCCTCTTGCTTGAACTCAACAAAAGCCCTCTTCAGAGGGCTTTTTAATGTCAAAAAAGCTCAACTTGAAGGCACAATAGAGCTTTAGCCCCGGTGGTGAAATTGGTAGACACATCGGACTTAAAATCCGCCGCTTCGTTAATAGCGGGCGTGCCGGTTCGATTCCGGCCCGGGGCACCATTGACCAAAAGTAGATTGCCATGACTTCCTTCAACACCCCCTTTGAAATTCATGTCCATGGCGAAGTCCCGTTGCGCGAAGACGTCGACTTAAAGGCCCTCCAAGAAGCTGTCAAACCTCTTTGGAAATACGCTGGCGCGAAGTCTCTCTCCGAGGGCGCTCAAAGTCTCTACGAAGAAGAAACAGGCATTCGCTTTGAAGCCGCCGATCACAAATTGCAAATGTGTTGGACAGTCAGGGGCAACGACGATTTCAGGCAAGTTTTAGACGACTTGTGCATGAACATCAACGACATCTCTGCCGCAGGTGCTCAGTTAGAAATTACTTTTTACGACACCGAATTTGACGACGATGAAGAGTCTCGCGGCACAGAATCGCGCGACGATTTCGTGATCTTGTTTGTGGGTCCTGATCCTGCCGCCATCATGCAAGCCCAACGCGATTTGTTGGTTCAAGATGTGGTGGGCCTCATGGAGCGTCACTTTGATGGTGCTGAGCTCAGTGGTGTTGTTCATGAAATTGACAAGCTCTTCTCTCAAAGATTTAACAATTTGGTCAGTTCCTTAGAACTTGGAAAACCACCCCGCGGTGGTGGCAACGGTGGTCCCCAAGGCGGTCACGGTGGTGGTCGTCGCCCAAGGCACTTGCACTGAATTAGCAACTAAGAATTGGCATCATGGGCATGCTCAATCCAGGTATTAAACGCAAGGAAGTATTTGGCTGGGCCATGTACGACTTTGCCAACTCGGGCTACACCACGGTTGTCATCACGGCTGTTTTTGCAGCCTATTTTGTAGGCGGCGTTGCCAACAAAGCGGAGTGGGCCACCTTGGCATGGACCAGTGCTTTAAGCCTTTCTTACGCCATTGTGATGCTGACAATTCCGGCCATGGGTGAGTGGGCCGATCGATACGCTGCCAAGAAAAAACTCTTGATGGCCGTTACAGCGGCTTGTGTTGTCAGCACCGCTGCGCTGGCTTGGGTCGGACCCGGTCAGGTTGCTTTAGCCGTGTGCTTGATCGTCATCTCCAATACGTTCTATTCGTATGGCGAATCGCTAACGGCTTCGTTCCTCCCTGAACTGGCCAAGCCAGAAGCCATGGGCCGTATCAGCGCATGGGGATGGGCCTGGGGTTATTTGGGCGGTATGCTGACCTTGGGTGTCTGTTTGGCTTATGTGTTGTGGGCGCAAGGTCAAGGCCAAACAGCAGGGCAGTTTGTGCCCATGACCATGCTGATGACCGCAGGCATTTATGCGCTGTCTGCTGGCGTGACATTCGTGCTCATGAAAGAACATGCCCAACCTCAGTTGTCTCGCCAGCCTCAAAATGGTTATTGGCGCCAACTGCGCATGACTTTCAAAGAAGCAAAAGCTTACAAAGACTTCATGCAACTGATGGCCTGTGCTGTGGCCTATCAGGGCGGTGTTGCGGTGGCCATTACTTTGGCAGCCATCTATGCGGAGCAGGTGATCGGCTTCCAGCCACAAGAAACCATGGTTTTGATTTTTGTACTCAACATTGCTGCGTTGGTCGGCTCTTTGGTTTTGGGATATGCCCAGGACAAAATTGGGCACAAGTTAGCCCTGTCTCTGACCCTGTGGGGTTGGGGCTTGACCTGTGTTGTGGCGGCTTTAAGTACCAACAAAGAAATGTTCTGGTGGGCCGCTGCACTGGCTGGAGTTTGTATGGGGTCCAGTCAGTCCACGGGCAGGGCCATGGCCGGTTTGCTAATTCCTTCGCATCGCTTGGCGGAATTTTTTGGCTTATGGTCTTTTGCAATTCGCTTGGCCAGTATCTTGGGACCGATGGGCTACGGCTTGATTACCTGGTTAACCGATGGCAATCAGCGAATGGCCATTTCAGCCACAACCATTCTGTTTCTAGTCGGTTGGTTGTTGCTGCTGCCCGTTAACCTTCAACGAGGTCAAGCGCTGGCAATTCGGACGTATCAGGAAAATTAAATTCCATTGCTTGCGTACTTTTTATTCATAAAGTGCGCCTGCTCAACAATTTTTTATCCATCACCAGATGCGAACAATGATCTGAGAATAATTTAAGGTACTCTCATAGGGTTATTTTTTTACGCCTTGCCGTTTCATGTTCTCAAAAATTGCTTCCAAACCTTTCTCCGCCTTCGGATCATCATTGATTGTTCTGATGGCACTCTTTAAGTGATGGGCATGGGGCTATTGGTAAATGGCATGCAAATGCAAGCCGACAGCATACCAAATTAGAACTCGAATAAATAAGGAAAAGCCAAAAACTTGGGCCTTCAGCATATTCTTTGAAGTGTCCTTTCCTTGCCGTTTATCATTCTGTCGTGATCTCATTCAGATATTTGCAGGCCTACCCCTTGG
>JBIKJX010000276.1:0-3358 GCA_044360785.1 Limnohabitans sp. | reverse complement strand
AGCAACAAGTGCAAAAAATCAGCGAAGGACCTGGTCTTGGCGCGTGGCTGCTTTCGCGTCATCCTCATGTGCATGGCGTTCGAACTGACAGTGCTTTGTATGTCTACGTGATGGCGCTGAAGAACGAGTTTTTGCGGCAAGCAGATCCCATTAACAAGGTGACCTTTGACAGCAAACTGCATGTGATTCAGCATGCATTGGGTATGCACACCACCACATCTAGGGTTCAAGGTAGCAAGCTGAAAACCAAGCGGGATATCAAGATTGCGGCTTTGTTCAAAGAAACCCCCGTTGCGTTTTTGGAAATGATTGTGGTCCATGAGTTGGCGCACTTGAAAATTCGCGATCACGACAAAGCTTTTTACAAGCTGTGCCAACACATGGCACCCCATTACGGGCAGTCGGAGTTTGAGTTGAGGATCTATCTCACGCACCTTGAGGGAGGTGGTGAAAAAATTTGGACGCCTGCTTAATGCGCTGAAGGTGCGATCCAATGGCAGCACTCTGATGGCAAATCAAGCCATCTGTCTGCCGCATGTTGCAGCGCTCCCAGCGAGCCGGTGGTCCAAAGTTGAATGGTGTTGCTGGCTTGATCCTTCGGTACGAAGACACTTTTTTGAACATGTTTAAATTGCGCATCGGACATTGAATTGGCACTCAGGCGTTGCGCTTGTCTGGCGACTGCGGGCCCTGTTGACATGATGTTCACATGAGGACCCAGTATCCTCTGCAAAATGTCTTCAACAAACACATAGTGCGTGCAGCCCAAGACCAATGTGTCAATTTGTCCAGTGGCATGACCAAAGGTGCCCATTGCGTTTAGGTACTGACGACACAGCTGTTCTACTTCGAAGGTGTCCGTCATCAATTTTTCAGTTTGCTTTTCAATGGCCAGTGCCAAACCTTGGCAGGGCTGAATGATGAATTCACAAGCGCCAGGTGCCGCGTCAGCTTGGACTTTGTGCAAGAGTTTTTCAAAGCGAACGCTCTGCAAAGTCCCATGCGTGCCAATGACGCCTACACGGCCGGTTTTTGAAATTTGGATGGCAGGTTTCAGTGCAGGCTCAACGCCCACAAAGGGCAGGTCGACAAACTTTTGCCGAAGACTTTCAATGGCGACCGCTGTGGCCGTGTTGCATGCCACCACCACACTTTTGACATTGCCTTTGTCAATCAGTTGCTGAGTGATGAAATGAGATCTTTGAATCACAAACTCATCGCTTCGTTCGCCGTAAGGCGCAAAGGCACTGTCAGACCAATAAATAAAGCGCTCATGCGGCATTTCTGCGCGCATGGCTCGCAACACACTCAAGCCACCGATACCACTGTCAAAAACGCCAATGGCGCGGTGCGTGTTGTTGTCAGTTGCTGGCAACTTTGATGCCTTTGAATTCGCCCGTCGCAATGCGCTTTTGCCATTCAGCGGGGCCTGTGATGTGCGCGCTGGTACCGCCAGAGTCGACTGCAACGGTCACAGGCATGTCGACCACATCAAACTCATAGATGGCCTCCATGCCCAGATCTGCAAAGCCAACGACTTTGGACTGCTTGATGGCTTTGGACACCAAGTAAGCTGCACCGCCAACAGCCATCAAATAAGCAGATTTGTGCTTTTGAATGGCTTCAATGGCAACAGGACCTCGCTCAGCCTTACCCACCATGGCAATGAGGCCTGTTTGTGCCAACATCATTTCGGTGAACTTGTCCATGCGTGTTGCGGTAGTGGGGCCAGCAGGACCCACGGCTTCGCCTTTGATGGGATCGACTGGGCCCACGTAATAAATGATGCGGTTGGTGAAATCAACAGGCAGTTTTTCGCCTTTGGCCAACATGTCTTGAATGCGCTTGTGTGCTGCATCACGGCCCGTCAACATCTTGCCATTGAGTAGCAAAGTTTGACCGGGTTTCCAACTGGCAACTTCGGCGGGCGTCAGGTTGTTCAAATCGATACGCTTGCTTTTCTCTGTGTCGGGTGTCCAGTTGACATCGGGCCACAAATCGAGCGAAGGGACGTCCAAGTAAACAGGGCCAGAGCCGTCCATGACAAAGTGTGCATGGCGGGTTGCAGCGCAGTTTGGAATCATGGCCACTGGCTTGCTGGCTGCATGGGTTGGGTACATCTTGATTTTGATGTCGAGGACTGTTGTGAGGCCGCCTAAACCTTGCGCGCCAATGCCCAAAGCATTGACCTTTTCATAGATTTCCAAACGCATGTTTTCAACTTGCGTGAGCTTTTCTCCCTTGCTTGATTTTTCGAGCAGCTGGTACATGTCCAGGTCGTCCATCAAACTTTCTTTGGCCATCAGCACTGCTTTTTCAGCGGTGCCACCGATGCCAATGCCCAGCATGCCAGGAGGGCACCATCCTGCGCCCATGGTGGGGACAGTTTTCAAGACCCAGTCGATGACGCTGTCGCTGGGGTTCAGCATGACCATTTTGGATTTATTTTCACTGCCGCCACCTTTGGCTGCCACGGTGATGTCCAGTTTGTTGCCAGGAACGATTTGCGTGAAGATAACCGCTGGTGAATTGTCTTGCGTATTTTTGCGAGCAAACTCAGGATCGGACACCACGGAAGCACGCAGCATGTTGTCTGCGTAGTTATAGCCACGGCGTACGCCTTCATTGATGGCATCTTCGAGGCTGCCCGTGAAATTTTCGAACTTGATGTCCATGCCAATTTTCAAGAACACATTGACGATGCCCGTGTCTTGACAAATAGGGCGATGGCCAATGGCGCTCATTTTGCTGTTGGTCAAAATTTGCGCAATGGCATCTTTAGCCGCTGGGCTCTGCTCACGCTGATAGGCACTGGCCAAATGCGAGATGAAATCGGCTGGGTGGTAATAGCTGATGTATTGCAGGGCAGCTGCCACCGATTCAATCAGGTCTTCTTGTTTAATAAGCGTGGTCATCTTGAACTTTCTCTAATGCGGTTTCAATGAGCCGTCTTCAGTGCTTCGCAGCGCTGTCATGGTGCGACATGAGCTTGTCGGTGTAGGCGATGGCCAATGCACTGAGCAAGAAGGTCACGTGAATGATGGTTTGCCACATCAATACTTGCTCGGTGTAATTGGCCGCATTGATAAAAGTTTTGAGCAAGTGAATGGAACTGATGCCGATGATGGCTGTACCCAATTTGACTTTAAGAACCGATGCATTGACGTGATCTAGCCATTCAGGTTGGTCTGGATGGTTCTCTAAGTTCATGCGTGATACAAAGGTTTCGTAACCGCCCACGATGACCATGATCAGCAAATTGGAGATCATGACCACGTCAATCAGGGCCAACACAACCAACATGATGATCGTCTCATTGAGGCTGGTGATGGGGGTGTCGACCTTGTAGCCAATGCTG
>JBIKJX010000233.1:0-3841 GCA_044360785.1 Limnohabitans sp. | reverse complement strand
TCATTGCCTTCCTCAAAGAGCGCGGCATTGGCGTACTCATCACCGATCACAATGTGCGCGAAACGCTGGGCATTTGTGATCACGCCTACATCATCAGTGAAGGCCGCGTGTTGGCCCAAGGCACGCCCAAAGAGATTGTGGACAACCCCGATGTACGCCGCGTCTACTTGGGCGAACATTTCCGAATGTGATGGCTGAATCACCATGAAGCAAAGCCTTTCACTTCGGATGTCTCAGCACTTGGCGCTCACGCCACAGTTGCAACAATCCATTCGGCTGCTTCAACTCTCCACCTTAGAACTGAGTCAAGAAGTTGAGCAAATGCTCGACGAAAATCCGTTCTTAGAGCGCAGCACCGACGAAGCACCGCAAGAAGACTTTGGCTTGCCCGAAGCCGATGCGCGCATCAGTTTGGGCGATCGCGTTTCAGAGGCTGCCAGCGATGCCAGCTCAGACTCGCGTGATGCTGCCAGCGAGTCCAGTGCTTCGGTTTCTAACGACGAAGCTGTGACCGATGTGGCCGACAGTTGGGATGGCGATGGCAGTGTCGAAATGGCCCCCGATGACAGCGAATGGGGCACCGACGCGGGTGCTCGGAAGAACAACACCAACAACGATTCCGAAGGTGCAGATGCCATCGAGCTCGCGCGCGGCCTAGGCTCTCTCACAGAGTACTTGCACCGCCAAGCGCTGTCGATGCGCTTGTCAGACATTGACCGCGCTGCCCTGCGCTTCCTCATTGAATCATTGAATGACGATGGTTATTTGGAAGACAGCTTAGAGTCTTTGGCACAAGGCTTGGCTGGCACCGACGACATCGAACAACTTGAAGAACTGGTCCACCGTTTTACGATGGCCTTGAGTTTGCTTCAATCCCTCGAACCGGTGGGCATTGGCGCCCGCGATTTGGGGGAATGCTTGCGCATTCAACTCAAAGCCATCTTGAAAGATGAACCCGACAACGAAGTTGCTGCCGTTGGTTTGAAAATTTGCGCACTGCCGCTAGAACTGCTGGCCAAGCGCGACTTTAAACGCCTAGCCGTTCAATGCAGCGAGGACGAAGCCATCGTCAAACATGCGCTGACTTTCATTACACGCCTAGAGCCCAAGCCAGGCCGTCCTTTTGCCAATGCAGAGCAGCACGTCATCGTGCCCGATGTACTGGTCATTGGCATCCGCAAAGGTGGCGAACCTCACTTCAGAGTTCAACTCAATCCAGATGTCATGCCCAAGCTTCGTGTGCACGATATTTACGCCAATGCCTTAAGGGGTGGCAAAGGTGAAGCGCACTTGGGCTTGCAACAGCGCCTGCAAGAAGCGCGCTGGTTCATCAAAAATATTCAACAGCGCTTTGACACCATCTTGCGCGTGTCGACCGCCATTGTGGAGCGTCAGCGCAACTTCTTCATTCATGGTGAGCTGGCCATGCGGCCTTTGGTACTGCGAGAAATTGCTGACGAGTTGGGTCTGCACGAGTCCACCATCAGCCGCGTCACCACTGCCAAGTACATGACCACACCCATGGGTACATTTGAGCTAAAGTTTTTCTTTGGTTCTGGTCTTGGCACAGACAGCGGCAGCGCTGCGTCCAGTACGGCCGTGCGCGCACTCATCAAGCAATTGGTGGCAGCCGAAAATCCAAACAAACCTCTCTCAGACAACCAACTGTCTGAAATGCTCAAAGAACAAGGCATCGATTGCGCTCGCCGCACCGTTGCCAAATACCGCGAGGCGCTCAAAATTGCGCCTGCCAACCTGCGTAAAACTCTGTGAACTCGCTTCAACTTTTCATGCCTTGCGCCGCCGGCGTTGAAGGCCTGCTGGCCGATGAGGTGCATCACCTCACAGGTCTCACGGGCAACGACTTGCTAACCGGGCGCGGTGGCGTCTTGGCCAATGCATCATGGCGAGATGCCTTGCGCATTAACTTACACAGTCGCCTCACTCAGCGAGTGCTCATTCAGTTGTCGCAAACTTTTTATCGCAACGAAAAAGATTTGTACGATGCCGCTAGCGCTGTCGCTTGGGAAATTTGGTTTACCACCAAGCAAACTTTCAAAATTGAAATTACCGCGCAGCACAGCCCGCTGACCAGTCTGAATTTTGCGGCGCTCAAAATCAAAGATGCGGTCGCTGATCGCTTCCGCGCGAAACGAGGCGAGCGACCCGATGTCAACACCCAGTGGCCTGATGTGCGCATTTACGTACACCTCACCACGGACAGCTGCACGCTCTACATGGACACATCGGGTGAACCTTTGTTCAAACGCGGTTGGCGTGAAGACAAAGGCGATGCGCCCTTGAAAGAAACTTTGGCAGCCGCCATGTTGGCCGCCAGCGGTTGGGATGCACAGACGCCTTTGTACGACCCTTGCTGTGGCAGTGGCACCATTGCCATTGAAGCAGCGCAAATTGCATGCGGCATTGCGCCTGGCATCCTGCGCCGCTTTGCATTTGAAAAATTACTCCCTTTCCAACCTCATGTTTGGCAAGCGCTGCAAGACGATGCGCGCGCGCAAGAACACGCGCCCACCACCGAAATTCATGCTTCCGATGTGGCTTTCCGAATGGTGGACTTCACCCAACGCAACGCCGAGCGCGCAGGCGTTGGCCAAGTGGTGCAAGCTCGCGGCGGTGATGCGCTGCAACGCATGCCGCCCTGCGAATCACCCGGCATCATGTTGCTCAATCCACCTTATGGCGAGCGCATTGCGGCAGCGGGTGTGGCTGGCGTTTCAAGCCGCGATAGAAACCGTGATGGCAGCGGCATGGGCCGCGCGCGTGATAACGTTGATTTAAGCCGTGCCCGTGAAATTGCAGAAGGCGACGATGGTGGCGAATTTTTTGCCCAACTGGCCTCGCATTGGAAAAAGAATTACAACGGCTGGACCGCTTGGATGCTCACCCCCGATTTAAAACTGCCCACCAAAATGCGCCTGAAAGAATCGCGCAGAGTGCCGATGTGGAACGGCCCCATTGAGTGCCGCATGTTCCGCTTCGACCTCATGAAGGGCTCGGTGCGTGACAAGCTCTGAGGCGCACATCTACTCGACTCCAAAACAAGGTGTCGCGTCTCAGCCTTGGGTCATTGACACCAACATCGTGCTTGATCTGTGGCTGTTTGAAGACCCTGCCACGGTGCCTTTGCGCGCTGCGCTACAATGCGGCCGCATCACGCACTTGGCCACAAGCAGCATGCGAGAAGAACTTGCGCGCGTGCTGACTTATCCGCACATCTTGAAGCGCATGGCCAAGTCCAACACGCAAGCCCAAGACATCTTGCAGCGTTTTGATGACCATCTTTTGGCGGCTGAACCGGCTGCCAAAGCGCCCTGCACTTGCAAAGATCCTGATGATCAAAAATTCATCGACTTGGCTGTGGCCCATGCCGTGCCCTTGCTCAGCAAAGACGCCGCTATTTTGTGCATGAAAAAACGTTTGTTACAAGCGGGTGTGCTGCTCAACCCTGCAGAAATACCAACGGTTTGATCCTTGCCTCTGGCATCCAATTCACTTTATCGAAAAATCAAAAAACACCATGACTGGCCTGCAACCCGAAGACTTTGACGCCCTCGATGACATCTTGGATGACCTGCGCACCCGCTACGAGGAAACCCCGCAATGGGAGTTCTGTGAGGGTTTTTTGGTGGCCCTCATTTGTTGCCGCCGCGCCATTCCTGAGGCCGAATGGCTCCCCGTTTTGTTGGGCCTTGACGATGAGGGCGCAGGCTTTACGGACGAGACGCAAAAGGTCAAATTTTTGAGTCTGTGGCAACAGCGCTATGACGAAGTCAAGATAGCTCTCGACACCGAAATTAAAGCACTCGACGAAGACAGCGCC
>JBIKJX010000232.1:0-3855 GCA_044360785.1 Limnohabitans sp. | reverse complement strand
AGCGCCAAATCCATCGAATTTGGGACTGGCGCCTGAATTGAAAGCTACCCCAAGCGGTCATTCCCAATGAAATGGCCAGCCCTGGCAATGCGAAGTTCAATAAATGCCAAAAAACATCATCCCAAGTCATTCTTTTCCTTGTCTGCTGGTACAGGTTTTATAATCCGAAACATGGCAGTCTGGGCATTGGGGTTAAACCACACAACAGCTCCGCTCGATTTGCGCGGGCGGTTTGCGTTTGCCGTGGACCAACTCCCCCCCACCTTGCACCAACTCAGAGGCAATCTGGCCTCTTTCACATCCCGCGAACCCGAAGCAGCCATCCTCTCAACCTGCAATCGCACAGAAATTTATTGTGCCGCAGATCAAATGGCCCTTGAAGGCACACTCAACTGGCTGGCCCAAACGGGTGGCGTGGCCGCTCAGGATCTCAAAGCCCACACCTACACCCTCGAAGAAGGTCATGTGGCAAGGCATGCTTTTAGAGTGGCCAGTGGACTTGACTCCATGGTCTTGGGGGAGGCTCAAATTTTGGGTCAACTCAAAGATGCCGTCCGCGCTGCTGAAGAGGCTGGCGCTTTGGGCAGCACCTTGAATCAGCTCTTTCAACGCAGCTTTGCGGTTGCCAAAGAGGTTCGGTCTAGCACCGAAATTGGCGCACATTCCATCAGCATGGCGGCCGCATCGGTGCGCTTGGCGGGTCAACTTTTTGAAGACCTCAGCAAAATCAAAGTGCTTTTTGTGGGCGCTGGCGAAATGATCGAACTGGTGGTCACGCACTTCGCGGCCAAAAATCCGCGCAGCATGGCCATCGCCAACCGCAGCATGGACCGCGGTGAAAAACTGGCAGCCCAGTTTGGGGCGGAAGTCATGCGTCTGTCCGACTTGCCCGATCGACTGCACGAGTTTGATGCCGTCATCAGTTGCACCGCCAGCACCTTGCCTCTCATTGGATTGGGGGCCGTTGCCCGGGCCCTCAAAAAGCGTCGCAATCGGCCCATGTTCATGGTCGACCTGGCCGTGCCCCGCGACATTGAGCCCGAAGTCAAATCGCTTGAAGACGTTTACCTGTACACCGTTGACGATTTGGCCAGTGTGGTTCAAACAGGCCAAGCGCATCGCCAAGCTGCCGTGGCCGAGGCTGAGGTGATCATTGACGCTGGAGTTCAAAGTTTCATGCACTGGTTGGTTCAGCGCAGCAGTGTGCCGCTCATTCAGCAACTGAATGCGCAAGCCGACGAATGGCGGGAAGCCGAAATGGCGCGCGCCCGCAAACTGCTGGCCAAGGGTGAAGATCCCGAAAAAGTACTTGAAATTCTGTCACGCGGCATTACCCAAAAAATGCTTCACGGTGCCATGGCTGAGTTGCGCGAAGCAGATCCCGAACACGTGGCCCAAGCCACGCACGCCGTTCAACGCATTTTCTTGCGCAAAGAGCGCTAGCGAGTCTCTCGCTCTGCCTTTGCGCATTGGACCCTGTCCATTGCACGTCCTTACCTTTGATGTGTGCCATGAAACCTTTTTTACTTCAGCAATTAGAACGATACGTCCAGCGACTCGAAGAATTGGATTTCTTGCTGTCGCGCGAAGACATCATGGCGGACATGAATCAGTTCTTGAAACTCTCACGCGAACACGCCGACGTGAGTGCGGTGGCCAAGCGCTACGTGCGCTACCAAGAACGACTTCAAGATCTCGAGGCGGGTCACGCCTTGGCCGCCAGCAGTTCTGAAGATCCCGACATGAAAGCCATGGCCGATGAAGAAATTCAAAGTGCTTCACTGGAAATGGCCGAGCTTGAAGTGGAGCTTCAGCGCATGCTGCTGCCCAAAGACCCCGACGACGCCCGCCCTGCCTATTTAGAAATTCGTGCAGGCACAGGCGGCGACGAATCGGCCTTGTTTGCAGGCGACTTGCTCCGCATGTACACCAAGTTTTGTGAACGCAAAGGTTGGCGCGCTGAAATCATGTCGGAATCTCCCAGTGAGTTGGGCGGCTACAAAGAAGTGGTCATTCGAATGGAAGGCGACAACGTGTTTGGCACCATGCGCTTTGAATCGGGCGGCCACCGAGTGCAACGCGTACCAGCCACCGAAACACAAGGCCGCATTCACACCAGCGCTTGCACAGTGGCTGTGTTGGCCGAGCCCGATGAAGCGCAAGCAGTCACCATCAACCCGGCCGATTTGCGCATTGACACCTATCGCGCCAGCGGTGCGGGTGGTCAACACATCAACAAGACCGATTCAGCAGTTCGCATCACGCACATACCCACAGGCATCGTGGCCGAGTGCCAAGACGATCGAAGTCAGCACCGCAACAAAGCCAAGGCCCTGCAAGTGCTATCGGCTCGCATTCAAGAGAAAGAGCGCAGTGAGCGTGCTGCCAAAGATGCCGCCTTGCGCAAAGGCTTGATTGGCAGCGGCGATCGCTCTGACCGCATACGCACCTACAACTTCCCTCAAGGCCGCCTCACCGACCATCGAATCAACCTCACCTTGTACAAGCTGAGTTTCATCATGGAAGGCGATTTGGAAGAAGTGACGCAGGCCTTGCAACAGGCTAGGCAAGCCGAGCAATTGGCCGAGCTTGAGTCGAGTCTGCCGGGCTGAACGTGTCATGAATGTTGCTGAGTGTCTCGCACAAGGTCAAGTTTGGGGGCTTCCTCGGCTTGAATCGCAAATTTTGCTTTTGTTCACCTTGGGTCGACCACGCCACGATCGCGCTTGGCTCATAGCCCATGACACCGATCAACTGACGCTAGCCCAAGTTGCTATTTTTGAAGCCCTGGTTCAGCGCAGGCTTCAACATGAACCCGTGGCCTACATCGTCGGTGAGAAAGAATTTTTCGGACTCACACTCCAAATTGACAAGCACGTTTTAGATCCCCGAGATGACACAGAAGTTTTGGTGGAATGGGCCTTGGCTTGTAGTGACAGTTTCAGCACACCTCGTTATTTAGACTTGGGTACAGGCAGTGGCGCAATCGCCTTGGCCATCAAATCTCAACACTCAAACTCGATCGTGTCGGCTGTGGATGTCAGTTCTGAAGCTTTGCGTGTGGCCCGCCAAAACGCCAAGCGCTTGTCTTTGGATGTGTCGCTGTTTGAAAGCAATTGGTTGAGCCAAGTGACAGGCGAATTCGAAGTGATCGTCTCCAACCCGCCTTACATTGAAGACAATGACCCGCATTTGGAACGGCTCCAACATGAGCCCCTATCGGCCTTGGTGAGCGGGCAAAATGGCCTGGCAGACATCCAACATATCGTCAGCCATGCACTAAACCATTTGGTCCCAGGCGGCTGGTTGCTCATAGAACACGGCTGGCAACAGGCCACTGAGGTCAGGGCCATGTTGGTAGCCGCTGGTTACCAAAACGTGCAGTCCAAATTAGATTTGGCAGGGGTCGAGCGCTGCTCTGGCGGTCAAAAATAGACCCTATCATGCACAAGCCCATGCAACATGAAATAATCACCCCCATTAGAAGACATCGGAATTAATCAAGAGGAATTGACATGAGTGATACCCAAGCCCGCATCGATGAGTTGGTCAAACAAAACGAAGTCATGCTGTTCATGAAGGGAAGCGCCAGCTTTCCCATGTGCGGCTTTTCTGGTCGTGCCATTCAGATTTTGAAAGCCTGCGGCGTCGATCCCAAAGCCATCAAAACCGTCAACGTGCTGGACGACGCAGAAATTCGTCAAGGCATCAAGGAATACAGCAATTGGCCTACCATTCCTCAGTTGTATGTCAAAGGTGAGTTCATTGGTGGCTCTGACATCATGATGGAAATGTACGAATCCGGTGAACTCTTGCAAGTGCTGGGCACCACCCCCAA
This sequence comes from Limnohabitans sp., assembly GCA_044360785.1. Taxonomy (GTDB): domain Bacteria; phylum Pseudomonadota; class Gammaproteobacteria; order Burkholderiales; family Burkholderiaceae_C; genus Limnohabitans_A. The sequence goes on along the minus strand of JBIKJX010000232.1, from coordinate 17 downwards.
AGAGTAATTGCACTTAA